>DAOSSC010000011.1:0-20624 GCA_035377085.1 Candidatus Dojkabacteria bacterium | reverse complement strand
TCTTTTCATCTGTATTATATCCACATATGATATATTATGTAAATATATCATCATGAAATCTTCATAATATGGAAATAATTAGCATCATAATATATGTTCTTCTAGGTATAATATCTCTCACAGGCCTTATATTAATAGTCATAAACCTCCCAGGTATCTGGCTCATATATATATCAACCATAATCCTAGCCATTATGGATAAATTTGAGAACATAACCCCATTAATTCTGATTATACTTTTCCTCCTCTGCCTTCTCTCCACACTCTCAGACAACATAGCTATAGCACTAGGTGCTAAAAAATTAGGCTCAACAGGATGGGGGATGGTAGGAGCAATAATAGGTGGACTAGTAGGAGCAATCTTTGGTGGAATAGCAGGAATGTTTTTGGGACCACTACTTGGAGCTACAATATTAGAAATAATATTTGCACACAAAGATGCGACTCAAGGTATTAAAGCTGGTCTTGGAACATTCATAGGTATAATATTCAGCATTGTCTTTAAGTTCAGCTTAAGTATAGGTATAATCATCTTTGTTCTCTCTCGTGTTCTCGGTTAAATAGTTGTAGAATACACCTCATGCCGAAAAATATCATTGAATTAAAAAATATAACGAAGATATACAAATCAGAAGGAGGAAACACTCTTGCACTGGACGATATAGATTTAAATATCCAACAAGGAGAATTCCTTGCCATAATGGGACCCTCTGGAAGTGGTAAATCCACCCTTATGAATATCCTTGGTTTACTAGATGTCCCAACAAGTGGTACATATATCCTTAACGAACAAAAAGTGAGCAAATTAAAAGAAAAAGAGTTGGCTAAAATTAGAAACAAAGAAATAGGATTTGTATTTCAACAATTTAACCTTCTACCTAGAACAACTGTTTTTGACAATGTTTTAATGCCAACAATCTATGGAGACATACCAAATCCAAAAGAAAAAGCAGAAGCACTAATAGATATGGTCGGACTCAAAAACTGGAGAAAACACAAAAGTAACCAACTCTCTGGAGGGCAAATACAAAGAGTAGCAATAGCAAGAGCATTAATGATGGACCCAAGTATAATATTAGCCGATGAACCAACAGGTAACTTAGATACAAAAAGATCAGCAGAGATAATGGAACTATTCAAAGAAATTAACGAGAAAGGTTCTACTATAGTTCTAATAACCCATGAGGAATATCTAGCAAATTATGCATCTAGGATAATACATATACAGGATGGAAAAATCATAAAGGAGGAAAACAAAAAATGAAATTTTTTATCATATTAAAACAATCATTTAAAGCAATAATGACAAATAAAGTTAGAAGTTTTCTAACAATACTTGGCATAATCATAGGTATCGGTTCTGTAATAGGATTAATGTCTCTTGGAACAGGTGTAAAAGAAAGTATAAATGAACAGATTAATTCTTTGGGTAGTACGAATTTAACAATAACATCCGGTTTTAATATGTATACAAGAGAAGACTATGCCTCTGATCCTAAAAAAGCACAACAAGCTAATGCATCAATGCTTGGAAGTACCAAAACATTAACACAAGAAGATGTACAAGCATTAGAAGAGATCTCTAATGACCAAATTTCAAGTGTTACTGGATATATATCAAGTCCAGTAATTTTAGAAGTTAACGATGTAGAACAAAGAGGAATAGTAATAGGAATGTCTTCGGAGTATTTCATTGTATATGGGCTTTCTTTAGAATCAGGAGAATTACCAGCAGATAAAGAGATAGTTCTTGGAAACCAATTAGCAATCGATATGTTTGGTAGCACAGATGTTATCGGGAAGAAAATCTCTGTAATGGGTACAGAGCTAACAATCAGTGGTGTTCTTGCTAACCAAAATGAAACAAATTTTAGCAATCCCAATACCCAAGGATATATATCAGATAAAGAAGCTTTCAAACTTTTTGGTACAGATAATTACAATGGTATAGTTGCAAAAGCAACTTCTGACCAAACAGTAGATAGTGCAAAAAAGCTAATAGAGGATACGCTACTTAAGACACATGAGATAGATGATGCAAGTCTTGCAGATTTTACAGTTACATCATCAAAAGATTTACTCTCTACAATAGACAGTGTTATGAGTATGTTAACATCGTTTCTAGCTGGTATAGCCGCAATATCTCTCTTGGTTGGAGGAATTGGAATAATGAATATTATGCTTGTATCTGTTACTGAAAGGACCAGAGAGATTGGACTTAGAAAAGCATTAGGTGCACAAACATCCCAGATATTAATTCAATTTATGACTGAAGCAGTTGTTCTTACAGTAATAGGTGGAGTTTTCGGAATATTGGTAGGATATGGAATTGGGATAATCGCTGGAGAGTTCTTGGAATTTAGTGCAATAGTAACCTGGGATGCAATCCTGTTAGCAGTAGGTATATCCAGCTTCATAGGGCTTCTCTTTGGAATATATCCAGCTGCTCGAGCTGCAAAACTAAACCCGATAGATGCATTGAGATACGAGTAAGAAGAATATCTCGTGTACTGTAACTAACCCAAATATTTCCAAACACATCTTCCCTTACATTAACAATATTCTCTTTCTTCTGTATATCTTTTAAAAATATCTCTTCCATATCTCCACTCTCAATATAGATTTTGTAAAAATGTTTCTCTAAAAAATCCACTGCAGTTGTTGCAATCACAATATTATTATCCATATACAATGGACGAATCGTTTCAAAAAAGTACAACTCCTTTACAACCTCTCTTTGCTTGTTTAAAACAGTAAACTTTGTAGAAAACTCTTTCTCACTCTGGATTATGTAATGTTCAATCTTACAAAACATTAAACTATTATCATAACCAACAAACTCATTATTTCCCCTCTTTCCAATTTCTTTAACATCTCTTTTCAACACATTAACCTCCAAGATACTCTCCTCATTTACAAGAAGAACCCTGTGTATATCTACATAGATTACCTGCTGTATATCAGCAATATTTGGAACCATATACTCTGTTATTTCCCCAGAGATCAAAACTGAAAAAAGATATATTACTGTTTTTAAATATTCCATACTTACATTACTAAATTAATATCCCGGATGTGGATTATCCCCACTTAACCTCTCTGGTATATACTTTGCATTCAAGGTAACAATCTTGCTCCAATCTGTATTGATGTAATCTACTGGATTAACATGTGTACTCTGGTTTCTTCCCTTTCTTGTTTCAAAATGTAAATGGTATCCTAACTTCTGGCAATTCCATGCACCAGAGTTTCCACTTACACCAACCCTCTGTCCTTTCTTTACTCTGTCTCCGGTATTAACTAAAGTTTTCTCTAAATGAAAATATGTAGTGTACATACCATTGTTCTGCTTAACGAGAAGATAGTTACCCCCAGAGAAACACTTCCCATTGTAACTATCCCAACCTTTACCAACTACGCTACCATCTGAAACTGCTAAAATACTCTCTTTTACTGCTCCAAAATCTATCCCCTTGTGTGGTTTCTGGAACACTGTATCCCCATGCCACTGCGTAACACCAATTGCCTTACTAAATGGGAAAGAGAAAGGCTTCTTTGTATCTGAAATATTCTTAGGATCCAGTGAGTAAAAACCACCACCAGAAATAGAGATGTTAAACTCAGATATATTTATCACATATTTAAAACTCATCCTTAAATTCTCTTTCTTACGGAAATACCCAGCAACGAGAGTAAAAACATCCGCATCCTTTGTAAAAGATTTAATTGGAATATATAGATCTCCTTGGTAAACAGAAAAGTAAATATTTGGTTCTAAATTGAAATTATGTGAAGTTACCAACTCCTCATTACATTTAAAAAAAGATACAGGTTTAAGAATTTCCCTCTTGCATCTGTATTCATCTACAACTACAGATATATCATTTAGAAACTTTCCCTTAACTACAACACTGTACTCATCTACAAATGGATACAAAGTAGTTTCGTTTAATTGAAGAGGTGGGATATTACATGACTGCATTACACTCTCTCCTCTCAAATATTTAAACCTACATACAGTTTCCTCTTTTGCTACTCCCAAAACAGAAGCTGTAGAAGTATCCCACTCCATATGTTCCTCCTCATTCTTTACAATTACAGGGGCTTTCTTCTTAACTGTTGTCGTTTTAGGAAGTACAGTTACCTTCTTTTTTTCAACAGCAGGTTTCTCCACAGGCACTTGAGGTTCTTGTGGAGGAGTCTCCTCCTGTGGGAGAAGTGTGTTAATGCTAAATCTTCTAGATTCAGAGACAAAGGGATATGTTCCATCGAAAGTGTCCTTTCTGGCATACAAAACTCTCCATGCAAAAACATCGTAATTGGAAAGAGGATGAGTATGTTGTGTCTCACTTCCTACAGGTATGAGCATGTATGTAGACCAATTGAGGTAAAAAGCAATGTCCAGTCTGTAAACATATTCATTCTGTGTATCTGTGTTCTCCCACTTGAAATTAACAATCCTGTTTGTGAGATATTCATCTTTTTGAGGGGATATTAAGGTAACATCGGCAAAACAAACCGTAGTAGAAAACAACAAAAAGAGCAGTGAAAACAATATCTTGTACATACAGAAAATATATATTTTAAGGATGAAAAATCTATGAATGATGGTATAATCAATTTCAATGATTAAATTCCTTGAGGGTCTTTTTGACTCAAACGAAAAACAACTTAAAAAGATTCAACCATTAGTAGAGAAGATTAATGGGTATGAAGATGAAATATCTAAACTTTCCGATGAGGAGCTAAGAGCTAAAACAGAGGAATTTCGCAAAAAGATATTTGTAGATTTAGATACATGTAGAACAGATTTCGTAAACAAAAAAGAATCCATTCTCAATGAAGAATTAGACAAAGAGAAAAGAAGACTCTATGAAATACTCCCTGAAGCATTTGCAGTAGTAAGAGAAGCATCCAAAAGAGTTGCAAATCACAGGCATTTTGATGTTCAACTTACTGCAGGATATGTACTCTTCGACAACAAAATTGCTGAACTTTTCACTGGTGAAGGAAAAACTCTTGCAGCAAATCTCCCACTGTATCTTTACGGTCTAACTGGGAGAGGTGCACATTTAGTTACCGTAAACGACTATCTCGCAAGAAGAGATGCAGAATGGACAGGACACATACTCAATGCACTTGGAATGAGTGTAGGAGCTATCAATTCTGGTAAACAGTACAGATTCATAACAGACGAAGAAGCACTTAAAATCAAGGGAGACGATGCAAAAAAATTAATAAAAGAAAGAGATGAGAAAGTAAAAGCTTCTGGGAGATTGAAATACGACCATATGAGTGGAGTAAACCTCTTAGAGTGTTCTAAACAGGAGGCATACGGTTGTGATGTTGTTTACGGTACAAACAATGAATTTGGTTTTGACTATCTAAGAGACAACATGGCAAGAACGAAAGAAGAAAGAGTCCAAGGACCAAAATATTTTGTAATTGTAGATGAAGCAGATTCCATCCTCATAGATGAAGCTAGAACACCATTAATCATATCTACTAGTGCTCAAGGTGCAAACGATCTTTACAAAAGATTTGCTTCTCTTGCGAACTCACTTCAGAAAGACAAACATTATGCTGTAGATGAAAAAGCCCATGCAGTATCTCTTACAGATGAGGGTATAGATGCAGTAGAGAAAGCTCTTGGAGTTAAAAATATCTATGAAGATGCACAACTTACATACCATTTAGACAATGCACTTAAAGCAAAAGAGCTTTACCAACTAGATGATGAATACATGATTAGGAATGGAGAAATCCTCATAGTCGATGAATTTACAGGCAGAGCTATGGAAGGAAGAAGATACAGTGAAGGACTTCACCAAGCCATAGAGGCAAAAGAGGGAGTGGAAGTTAAAAGAGAATCTAGAACAATGGCGACAATTACACTTCAGAATTTCTTCAGACTTTACAAATACCTATCAGGAATGACAGGAACAGCACTTACGGAAGCAGAAGAATTCTCTTCCATTTACAAACTAGATACCATTGTAGTACCTCCAAACAAACCAATCATAAGGAAGGATTACAACGATGTTGTTTACAGAAGCCAAGAGGGTAAGTTCAAAGCCATAGTTGAAGATATTAAAGAACATCATGCAAAAGGACAACCGATACTCGTAGGTACTACATCTGTAGAAAAGTCGGAAATACTTTCAAGCATGCTCTCCAAAGAAGGTATTAAACACAATGTACTAAATGCAAAACAGCATGAAAGAGAAGCAATTGTTATCGCAGAAGCAGGACAGAAAGGCTCTGTAACCATAGCTACAAATATGGCAGGAAGAGGTACAGATATTGCACTAGGAGAAGGTGTGAAAGAGGTGGGAGGTTTGTATGTAATCGGTTCTGAAAGACACGAATCTAGAAGAATAGATAACCAGCTAAGAGGAAGATCTGGAAGACAGGGAGACCCTGGAGAATCCAGATTCTTTGTATCTTTTGAAGATGAACTCATGAGACTCTTTGGTGGAGACAGAATGCAGCTAATGATGACCCAAGTTGGAATGGATGATGATATGCCAATTTCACTTGGTATACTCGGTAAAACTATAGAGAATGCACAGAAGAAAGTAGAAGCACGCAACTACGATATCCGAAAAAGTCTTGTAGAGTACGACGATGTTCTAAACCAGCAAAGAGAAATCATATATACACTAAGAAGAAAAATTCTAGATATAGAATTAAAAACAGACTTTAATGTTACAGACAAAACACTCAAAAAAGATTTAGACATTGTACTAAATGCAGATATAGAAGGAATTCAAGATGCACTAGATGCTCTAGCCCTAAACAGAGAAGAGACATGGAAAATAGAAGAACTAGATAATCTAAACTTCATCCTTTCTCCACTTGAGAAATGGATTCTGAAAAAAGAATTTGAATACATAGATTTCCTACAAGCATCTCAACTTGTAGATGATATGAAGATATCAAATGTTGAAGAAAGACAGGTGTACCAGCAAGTTATGAACCTTCTAACAGACGAGATATTTGAAGAAGCAGTAAAGAAGATGGGCTTTAAGACATCAGTAGAGATGTTTAAAGATTTAGAAAAGAAAACAAATGTAGAACAGGCTGTACAGCTTAAAAAACTAATACTTGTATCCTTTATACTCCATATCTATGACATAGGAGTAGAACCAATGAAAGCACTCTCAAGATTACTTCTTTTGGAAGCCTTTGATAGATTCTGGATGGAACATCTAGATACAATGACCGATCTTCGAGAGGGTATATCTCTGCGTAACCTTGCTCAAAGAGATCCTCTTGTAGAGTACAAAAATGAAGGATTTAGAATGTTCGATGATATGCTAAAGAAAGTAGATGAATCCATAGTAACAAGATTCTTTAAGGTAAGACTAGTAAAAAGAGAGGAGCAGATACCTGTGAGAGTTAATACAGATGAAGACAAAAGGCCAGGAAATGTAGGAAAGCAAAAAACTATTAAAAAGAACAAGAAAGTTGGTCGTAACGACCCCTGTCCTTGTGGTAGCGGGAAAAAATACAAGAAGTGTTGCTTCCCTAAATATGGCTAAAATAGTATCTCTATGGGTTTATTGACACTTTTAGGCTAAACAATATACTATTCAATAGTACCAATTTATTATTACACCAATGGCAAATCCCGCAAAAAAGAAGAAGGATGAACTAATACCACAAAGGAAGAGTGTCCATGTTGTTTTCTTCTCATGTGCAGAATGTGGAGAAGAGGTAGATGAGATTAAGATATGTCCAGAGTGTGGAAAACCAATGAAAGTTATAGATGTTGTTGAGAAATTTGGTGAAGAAGCAGATAGATACCTTGAGAAAGCTATTCTACTGAAGAAAAATGGAAGTGAAGAAGAGGAGTATGTATCCATAGACAAGGAAGAACCAAATATCATACTTATGGGTGGAGACGAAGATATCATTGGTGACGGAGGTATAGACCCAAGTCAAGATGATGGTGAAAGTTTAGATGTTATCTTTCCAGATGATGACCATGATGATTCTCCCAAAGAAGAGATTCCTGTAGATGAAGAACTTTCAAAAGCTCTTGAGCAGTTAGACTCTGAAGAAGAAGATGTTTCTGCAGAAGATTTCGGATTTGATGGAGAGGACATTCCCGAGCTATAATGGCTCATGCATAAACTAGAAAAACTTTTTCCTAAGGTAGCAATCGTAGCAGATCAAATGACTTCGTATGGAGGAGCAGATGCTGAACTTCTTTCAATATTAAAAATTCTCCCACACGCTGACATATTTACAATACTTTTTGACAAGAAGAAATATCCTCAGATTGAAAACAATGTATATACAAGCTTTGTACAGAAAATCTCAAGATTTCTCCCAAAAGGATTTTCAAGACATCTTAAGATATTTACACCATTAGCATACGAAAATTTCAATTTAGATGGTTATGACCTTGTAATTAGCATATCCGCAGGTCCTGCAAAAGGAATAATTACTGGAATATACCAACCTCATGTAGCAATGGTTATGACCCCTCCTAGAAGTCTTTGGGACAATGAGCTCAATGTCAGAGGATCAAAGCTTAAATGGCTCTACAAACCTCTCTCGAGGGTATTAAACACACACATGAGGATATGGGATTGGAGTATATCTAGAAGGGTAGATTACTGGAGTGCAAATTCAAGATATGTTGCTCAAAAGATACAGAAAACATACCGTAAAAAAGCAACTGTAATATACCCAGGAATAATTAAACATAATTACGAAAAAGTAGATGTAAGAAAGCTCTACAAACTTCCTAAAAAATTTGCCCTTGTTGTATCTAGACTCTACGACTACAAAAGAATAGATTGGGCAATTAATGCATGTAAACAAACAGACACAAACCTTGTCGTAATTGGAGAGGGACCAGATTTAGGGTATCTCAAGAAAATAGCAAAGAGAGACAAAAGAATTACATTCTTGGGTTTTGTACCAGATCCACAAAGAGATTCATTTTTTAAGGAAGCAGAGGTGTTACTCTTTTGTGGAATAGAGGATTTTGGATTAGTACCTGTAGAGGCAATGTCACAGGGAACTCCAGTGTTAGCATACAAAGAGGGTGGAGTATTGGAAACAGTAAAAGAGGGAGTTACTGGGGAATTTTTCAAAGATGAGGAAGAATTATCTAATTTACTTAAGGATTTTGACAAAAGAAGATATAATGAACAAAAGATAATCTCTCAGGCAGAGAAATTTACTGAAGCGAAGTTTTTAAATAATCTTGAAAAATTCTTAATAAATGTCTCCAAGGAAGAAAAAAAGAAATATCCCAGAAGAAAGTCTTAGAGTAGCAGTTGTAGCAGAACCACTTTTTAAACATGGTGGTGCAGAGGTACATCTGAGATATATCATAAAAGCATTTCCAAATTGTGAGGTATACACAGCCTACTACGACAAGAAGTTTGTTAAGGAATTCTTTGGAGATATTAAAATACACCATTCATTCATCCAGTATTTACCAAAGAAATTTCAATTCAGACAGCTATATCTTCTCTTCCATCCATGGGCTTACAGAAGTTTCAAATTAAAAGGGTATGATGTCATAGTTTCTCTTTCCATAGCATTTGCTAAATTTGCACATACCAAAGGTGTAAAACATGTAGATATCTGTATGACACCACCTAAATTTTTGTGGGAAAAGGAAGGTAGGTCATTAAAAAATGTGGAACAATTAAAAGGTATAAACAGAACATTCTTTAAGATATACAGCTTTTTCATGGATACATTTTTAGAAAAACTCTGGCAAAAGTGGGACAAAGAAGCCGCTGCGAAATGTGACAAGATTGCGGCTATTTCCAAAGTAGTGCAGAAAAGAATAAAGAAATATTACGGACTAGAATCAGATGTCATATATCCTCCAGTAGAAGTAAAGATGATACAATCCTTCAAGAAAATAAATAGGAAGGAGAATTGGTTTTTGTATATGGGTAGAGTTGAAACATACAAAGGAGTAGATTTAGCAATTAAAGCATGTGCTATGGCAAATGTTCCTCTTAAAATTGCTGGAACAGGAGACAATCTTGAGCAGATGAAAGAGTTGGTTAAAAATATGAACAAGAAAGGGTTAATTAAATTCTTGGGATATGTTTCAGACGAAGAAAAAATTAATCTACTTTCTAGATGTAGAGCCTTAATATTTCCTGTTCGTAATGAAGACTTTGGAATAATCCCAGTAGAAGCAAACTCAGCAGGTACACCAGTAATAGCATACAGAGAGGGTGGAGTTCTTGAAACAATCTCCGAAGAGAATCCGAAAACAGGAGTGTTCTTTGACAAGTACGATGCAGAGAGTCTTGCTGAAGTCATAAAGAAATTTAAAGACTCATTATACGACCCAGATAACTGTAGAAAACAGGCAGACAATTTTGCTGCAGAAATCTTTATGTACAAACTAAAAAACTATGTTAAAGAGTAGTATAAAAAGAATCTTCGACATACTGTTTTCTGTTGTTGTATTAATTGTTTTACTACCATTACTACTTATTTGTTCACTTACTATATTCCTAACCGACAGAAGAGAGATATTTGTTAAAGAACCTCTTCGACTTGGTAAGAAAGGAGAATTTAAAATGTACAAATTTAGAACCATGATTCCTAATGCACACAGTGAAATAGCAAAGAATCCTAAATACAAAGAATTGAAAAAGAAATGGCAAAGCAAAGATGGGAAATTAAAGCTTTCCGAAGATCCAAGGGTAACTAAGATTGGAAGAATATTAAGGAAGACAGATATAGATGAACTGCCACAATTTCTAAATGTTCTAAAAGGAGAAATGTCTGTAGTAGGGCCTAGACCTATGTACCAAGAAGAAGTAGATAGATATATTAAAAAAAATCCAAATGGTAAAAAATATATTAATCAAATACTGAAAGTTCCTCCTGGGATTACTGGAATATGGCAAGTATCTGGTAGAAACGATATATCTTTTGAACAAAGAATCCTTTTAGATGCTAAATATTCAAAAGAGATTAATCTTGCAAGAGATTTTAAAATATTACTTAAAACACCTTATGTTGTTTTAACAAGGAAAGGAGCATATGAATAGAGATACTGTTACAGTTATAAAATCAATTAATTATTCTGAAGCAGATAAAATACTTACTGTGTTTGGAAGAGAATTTGGTAAATTTACTCTGTTTGCTAAAGGAATTAGAAAGATAAATAGTAAAAACAGAGGGAATATGCAAACACTTTGTACTAGTGATGTAGCCTTCTACCAAGGAAAAGGAATGCCTGTTCTTACAGAATCTGTTTTAATTCGAAGTTTGGATATGGATAAACTTCAGGTTAAAAATATTGAGAGAGTCCTTTTCATCCTAAACAAATTTCTTCAAGAGTATGATCCATATCCAAGTATCTTTGACGGATTACAATCTCTACTGAAACGAGATGGAGATTTGGAAGCTACAAACAAGCTTCGAATTAAGATTCTTAAGGATATGGGTTTTCTTTCAGATTTCTCTTCCTGTTCATTATGTGGGAATAAAGATAATCTTAAATATTTAGATACTACAAGTTTTGCTCTGGTATGCAAAAACTGTTACAGTAAAGGTAATGGAGAACCATTGGGTGAAAAGCCGTATTCATCCAAAGTACTTACAGATTCTCTAGATCGGTATGTGAGAAGAATAGTTGAGGAAATATAATGAATATAAAAACTGCCTTAAAATTTTTGTTTATTCTTTTTTGTCTGTTTATACCTTTCGGTTTTGTCAAAGCAACAGATCTTCCAGAACAGAATTTCGGAGTTAATGTAAATGCAAATATTAATGTAGACCTATATTCTCAGTTAAGTATTAACCCAATATCTGTTGAGATTAAAGAAAGCTCTCAGGTATCTTTGGATATTGTAGATAGTCTGAATAATCCAAAAGCAAACAGACAGATAGAGATATATATTAATGGTTCATCTTTAGGAGTAACAATCACCCAACCGGCACTTACAGATTTATTAGGTCATACTGTTGGTTATGTAAAATCTTCCATAGCTGGTTCTTATGAGGTATGTGCAAGAGATATTACAGAGCCTTTAACCGTTGGGATTTTAGATTGTGAAGTATTGTATGTAACACCAGTTCCTGTCCCAACAATATTTGCAGAACCTTCGTACAGTATTGGGACTAAAAACACGATTCTATGGAGTACTGCTGGGAGTGGAACATACACATACTTCGCACAGGTAAGTACTAAGGCAGATTTCTCTACAATATATGAAGACAGTGGTTGGATAGGGGCAATGGGTTATGAATTTGAAAATCTTAAAAATGGCCAGATATATTTTTACAGAGTAAAGGCAAAGAATGCTTTTGGTGGAGAAAGTGCTTGGTCAAATACGGTCTTCTCTGTTCAAGATTCCCAAAAACCAGAGATTGTACTTCTTAGTGTAAGTGGTCTTGGGGACAATACTGTGGAAGATTGGGATCCAAATGATGAAATAATAATTCGTATGAGAGTTAAAGATAATATTACAATAGCTAGTAAGAGTTTCTGGTGTGTTTTAAGTGATGATTCTTCAGATGATTGTAAAGATAGTGAGATTACGGTAGGAGATATTTGGGAAGTTAGAGTTAAACTGGGAGATTTGGAACAGGATAACAATGGGTATCTACTAGAAGAATATACTTTCTGTGCGCAGGCAGTAGATTCTGTTGGTAATGTAAGAAGGATATGCAATATTAATCTTTACCTCTTACATACAGAAGGGCCAATTCCTCCTCCCAAAACTCCAATTGACAAGGTTGTAGATAGAGCTAAAGAGATAGTAGATGATACGATTGGAAAGATAGAGGTTGAAGATTTACAGAATATTACAGTTACAACGGTTGCTACAAATATTACAATCGGTATTGGTATATTAATTGGTAGTTTCAATTCTATTCCATACTTAATAGCCCAACTTATCCTTGGATTACTAAGTATCCTTGGATTTAGGAAGAAGGGTCATCCAGTAGGATATGTGTATGATTCTGTTACAAAAGAACCAGTATCTCAGGCCATAGTAAGAGTTTTTGACAAGAATGGTATATTGGTATGGACGGATGTAACGGATGGTAATGGATATTTCAGAGGTACGAATCTAAACAAGGGAACATATTCCATAAAGGTAACTGCAAGAGATTACACATTTCCATCTAAGATAGTGTTTGGTAAGGAGGATTTTCCTTTGGAGAATGTGTACCACGGAAGAGAATTCTCTGTCCGTGATGAGGATATTCCAAATTTCTCTATTCCTATGGATAAGGTAGAGTATGGTGCATTTAGAATATTCTTTGAAAAGATAATTTCGCAGAGTAAGTTTGTATGGAAGAGTTTGCATGTAATTTTATTTGTTGTTGGTATATGTTTTGCATTGTATGCACTATATGTATCTCAGGTATGGTATAACTATTTAATTGTTGGTATATATATTCCTGCACTTGTTTTGTTAGTATTTTCTTTGTTTGGTAAGAAAGGAAAGTACGGGATTGTTAGAAATACAAAAAAGAAGAGATTACAGGGTGTAATAGTTGGTCTTAGGGAAAAGGAGTTTGGTAAGTTAGTGTCTAAGAGGGTAACGGATTATTTGGGGAGATACAGATTTGTTGTAAACAAGGGAGAGTATTCTATAGAGATATTGAATAGTGGCATTGCGATAACTAACTATGTTGGTTTGGATGGTATTGTAGTAGAAGATAATACTGTTATAGCTAAGGATATAGTTGTAAAAAAGATTATTGAAGATGGGAACGATGAGGAACTGGAGGAGGTGCTAGAACCACTTTCTGAGCTTTAATATGTTGAGAAATGGTTAATATAGTGGTATTATTCTTTAGTCCTTTTTTAGGGCGTATAGCTTAATTGGTAGAGCAAGCGGCTCTTAACCGCTAGGTTCAGGGTTCGAGTCCCTGTACGCTCATTTCCCTTTAATTGACTGTATATTTAAACGAGCATATAATCATGACTATGAGGGAGGGAAGGTTGTAGACCTGTACTACAAGCAACACTCCCTTTTTTGTTACTTACTACCCACCTTACCCCTTAGTGGATTCATATATATCATGTACTTCTTAAATGGTATAAGAAGACTAGAATATAGCTTCTGGTTAGGTATAAGGATATGCTCTAACTTGTTTATCTTGTCTAAATACTCTACTAAACATTTATAATCTCCATCCCCTGCTACTATGATAGCCTTATCATAATTTGGTAACTCTATCATTGTATGTAATACAAGCTCTGTATCTACATTCCCTTTTACACTCTTCTTACCTTCAGTATCTGTATGTGCAATAGTTGGTTTAAATATTAAAGTATATCCAGAATTTTTTAATTCCTCGTACATCTTCTCATTGTCCTTTACATATCCCATAAAAAGAAAAAACTTCTGTACATGATACTTATCTTCTAAGTATATTTTGAATTTCTTAAAATCTATTCTCCATCCCTTGTACTTACGAGTAGGAAGATCTGTAAGAAGTCCCTGATACAGATTATTACCATCTATGAATGCATAGATTATTTCTTTTTTATTTTGTTCTTTGTTCATAATGAATGTTAACCTTTTTAAGAGGTAGTTACAATCTCTTTTTTCATATATAGTACCCCCTTGGTATATCCCCTTGCTTTGTAGTACTCTCTGGTACCAACTGCAGATATGACGGAAATATTCTTAAATCCATTTTTCTTGGATATCTCCTCAGCCTTTTCTATTAGCTTTTTCCCAAGTCCTAGATGCTGTGACTGCCCAGTACTATCTTCTGTTAAGCTCATAACCTTACCATACACATGTACCTCACGAATTATAGAAGAGTCTCTCAATTCTTTAATGTAGTTAAATCTTTTGTAGATTGGATTTGGTAAACACAATCTTAAGAATCCACATATCTTATCTGTTTTCTTTGTCTTAAAAGATATGAACACCTCTTTACCAATTGAAGATTTGTAATTAATTATCTCCATTTCTAAATCTTTCATTTTTACATTTGAATCCTGTATCTCTCTACTTCGGATTTCTTGTAATTTGAATCCTCTCTCTTCAATCTCTTTTTCTGCAATCTGTCTTAAATTAGTTTTTTTGTTTCCTGCAACAATCTCTTCCGAGGGTATATCTCGTATTATTCTAGATAATCTACAATATCTTGGAGTGGTAGGTATAACAGAAACTAAAACCTCAAGCAATTCTTCCTCTGTATATGGGGAGTACATGTTTTTCTTGTAGAGATTGTACAGGTATGTATTTGGAACTATGGATGTAGGATATATCTTTAATTCATCAGGAGAGAAATCTCTTCTCCAAAGTTTTTTGTAATCTGCAATATCTGAGTTTACTGTAGCTTTGTAAAGATTTGGCATCCAGTGACCATGTATCTTAAATCCTCCAAGTCTTAGGAGTTTAATTGCTTTTCTAACATCTTTTACTTTTCTTCCAATATTGTTTGCCTTAAGAATTTTATCGTCTAGAGATTGAATACCAATCTGTATCTTGGTAGCACCAAGTTTTCTTAAATGTATCACCTCTTCCTTGGTTATTAAATCTGGTCTTGTTTCAAAAACTAATCCTACATTTCTACAGTATGCTGTTTCGTTTATTAAATGTTCTTTCTCTAAATTAAAAAAAGAGGCTTCAGACTCGTAATCTTCTTTTGGAGGTATGTATTCTGTACTTTCGGGAGATATGTCGTTTAAGGCTTTGTAACACTGTGTAACAAACCAAAGTTGGTAATCTTGGGGATATGCACTCCAACTTCCACCTAGGACAAGTAGTTCAACTTTCTCGATATTATGTCCAACATTTTTAAGTGCAATTAATCTATTGTAAACTTGAGCATAGGGGTCAAAGTGGTTTGTAAGAGCTCTTTGTGCACCTGGCTCTGAAGATATGTAGCTTTTGGGCATATTTGGGTCATTGGGACAGAATATACATCGACCTGGGCATGGAAATGGTTTAGTTAGAACAGTTACTGTAGCAACTCCTGAGTTTGTTCTTGTTGGTTTTAATCTAATTCGCTCTTCAATTGTTTTATCTTGTAGCTCTAATTCTTTAAGGGCATATACCAGTTCGTCATGACGAAACAATCTCTTACCATCTTTTGGGTATTTTCGAAGTATCTTGTTTAGGGAGTCTTTTTCCCAGATTTTCTCTTCTTTAACCTCTTTGAAGATTTTCGTTAATTCTGTTTTATATTTCTCTGGTTTAAAATATTCCATTATTTTGTTATCCTCGTATTATCTAATATTTTCAACATCATATCTATATGAAAAGACCAAGTATTGCAGAAGAGAGGACCTTAATCTTAATGAAACCAGATGTACTACAAAGACAGATAGTTGGAGAGATACTTTCTAGATTTGAGAGGAAGGGATTTAAAATGGTTGCTGTCAAAATGCTAAATGCTACAAAAGCACAAGTAGGAGAGCATTACACTAGTGAAGAGCAGTATTTAATAGAGACAGGGGAAAAGGCAAAGAAGGGTGCAGAGGCTAGAGGGCAGGATGTTTCAAATTGGAATTCACTAGAGTGGGGAAAGATAATTAGAGACAGGAATATTGCATATTTAACATGTGGTCCAATCTTAGCAGTAGTTTTAGAGGGTCCAAATGTGGTCTCAAGTGTTCGAAAGGTTTTGGGTAGTACAAGTCCAGCAGATGGAGATGTTGGGACAATTAGAGCAGATTACTCTTTTGATTCGTATGCACTTGCAGATGTAGTAGCAAGATCAACCAGGACTATGCTTCATGCATCAGATTCTCCTGAGAATGCACAGAGGGAGATAAAAATATGGTTTAAGGAAAGTGAAATTTGTAATAATTATGAGACTGTAGCAGAAAAGATTTTCTACGATACAGGTTGGGATAATGCCTAATTTACATCTCAAGAATCTCTTGAATATCTTTCTTGGATTGTTTCGAAAAGCTGGAGGAATCCTTTATACTGTTTTCGAGTAGTGTCCCTCCGTCTTTCAAAAATTTCTTCATCTTTTCGAAATCTTTTTGTAATACCTCTCTAAGATTTGGATTGTAAAGTGCTGCTGCAGGATGATACATTGGAAAGATTGGAATTCCGCTAGGATGAGCATAGGGATTTCCATGTGCAGCTGTAATTGCAATATCTGGAACAAATCTTGCTAAGGCATGTCTTCCAAGTGGGACTATGACTTTGGGTTGGATGAATATTAATTCCGCATTGAGCCAAACTCTACAGCTATCTTTTTCTTGATCTGTTGGATCTCTGTTCTCTGGAGGCCTGTATTTAACTGTATTGGAGACATACACTTCGTTTCTTGTAAGACCAATCCCTTTGAGTAGTTGGTCTAGGAATTTTCCTGCTGCTCCTACAAACGGTTTCCCTTGTAAATCTTCATTTCTACCAGGGGCTTCTCCGATGAAAACAATTCCAGAAGAGGGAGGGGTTATTTCATATACTGGCTGAGTAGCAAGATCTTTTAGTTTACAGTTATTGTTTACTGCGTAGTATTCATGTAGTTCTTTTAAAGAAGAAAAATCTTTTTTCATATATCCATTATACCTGATTAATTGACTCCTGAGAGAAGTTTTTTGAAACTTTCCATATCTCCATACGCATGTACACGGGCAAGAGAGAGTCTATTGCGAAGATAGTGGTCTATGGATCTTCCACAGCTTGCTCCAATTAAATATCCCGCACCTGCAACTCTAGAGTATACTCTGCTATCTGCTACGCATCCAGGATATGCTATACCATACACAGGTTTGTCAGTTCTTGCTGCTAACATACTTTTGCTTGCATATATTTCATATGTTAGTTGATCTAAGTCTTTGAGATTAACAAAATTGGGATGTGTTGCAGAGTGTGAGGCTATCTCCATTCCTGCATCTGACATCTCTTTTAGTATGAATGTTTTACCAATACTGGATCTGTTTGAAATGACATAGAAGGTAGCTGTTAAACCGTATTTTTTTAATATTGGAAATGCATATTCATACTGTCCGGATGTTCCATCGTCAAATGTTAGCATAACCGTTTTCTGAGATGGGTTTCCACCTTTTTTGAGTAAATTGTAAAGCTCAAGCGAGCCAATTGTTTTGTAATTATTTCTAACTAAGTAAGCCATCTGTTCTTCAAACTGTTCTGGAGTAACATATAGTCCAGCTGTAAATTTTGAAATACCTTTTGGAGGAGGTCCAATCTGGTGGTACATGAATATGGGGACTCTTGTTGAGCCCTTACTTTGTACAATTGGTTTTACATCATATGGCTCATTGAAATTTTCGTCATTTACAACAAAAGTTTCTGAGAAGGTATATATTGGTGCTAAATATGTTTTGTCAGAGATAGTTTGAATTAAAAGTTCAACAGGTTGTTGTGTATCTAAGGTATTTAATCTTGGGTTAGAAAGAATATCTTTAAGTGGGATGCTAGTGCCATTCGAATCTTCCAATTCCTGAACATACTGTTTGAGTGTATTGATTTTGTAGAGTATCTCTTTGTTATCTAACTTTGCTTGGGTATATACCTCAGTTAGAAATGTGAGCATGTAGTCAATTTTAGAAAGTTGAGTTTTCTCTACATTGAAATATGTAGCCCCTGTGTATGTATCGTTTAGAGAGGATTCTACATCAGTAGTCTCCATCTTCTCTGTAGAGATATATTTGTTGTATGTTTTGTTTAGAAATGTTGTGTATGTATTATCTTCTGTAATTTCTTTCGAAGAGAGTAACCATTTAGAGAGAATTGAAAAATCTGAAATGCCAGAGATGTTTTCTATGTTAGTATCATTGTGAAAATAGATGTCGTTTGCAAATATCTTTGACAGTTCTTCTGATACAGAGGGTAGAGTGTTTAAAGAATTAAATTTATTTGCAATATTTTGGAGCTGAGTAAGAAAATATATGTCGACGTATTGTTGAGGAATTAGTATATTTAGATTGTTGTCATAAATATCTGTATAGAGTTCAGTTGCTGTTTTATTCTCTGTCTTGTGTGTAGTTGTAGAATATCTCAATAATTGTGTTTTTTCATGTTGAGTTAGATTTCCATACTGTTTTGTAAAGATGGAATACTCCTTTGGAAGTGTATTTAAAGATGGAAGAGGAGTGATTTCTGTTATCTCAGGTTGTTGGTAGGCAAGTTTGGAAGTATCAAAAGTAAAGGTTATTAGAGGTGCATTTGCGATTATCTCTTGGATAGGTGGTTTAAGGAAGTATGCTGTAGCAAGGGTAAGCTCTATGCCAAAAAGAAAGAGAATAGATATCAAAAGAATATCCAAAAGGTTTGGTTTAGCTTTTTTCTTCTTGGGCATATCTAGATAATATACTAAAAATACCTACTTGTATCTATATCAAGTTCTTTTGTCTTGAGATATCTTTACCTAACACATTGGTTTGGTATGTTTTGTAGTTGGTTGGTGAAGTAGTGAATGGTGTTTGTGTAGAACCAGGAGAACATAGGGAGTCCAAGTAATTTTAATATATTTACAGAATTAAATGTGAAATATATTCCCAATGCTATGAGTACAAAGATAACCGTAATTAAAAAGATTCTTGTGATTGTTTTATGCATATCCGTTATATATCTTCTGGAATTTATCTTGCCATAGTATAATTTCTTAGGATGGGATTATCAAAATATACGCTACAATTCTTGGAAGGAACATCAGAATTTGTTCTTAAAGAACTCTTAGAGAAATATCCAAAAGCTAAGGTTCTTGAATCCAATAACTTAAGTATATCCTTTGGTAGTGAAGAAAAAAACATAGAGGTATTTAGGGATTTGTACTCTCCAACACATATAGGAAATAGCAATGGGAAGATTCTTAATCTCTCAAGCAGAGAGTGGAGGAAGGGGTTTGTGTCAGCAGGTATGAATCCATCTTTGGCATATATCCTTTGTATGGTAGCACAGCTAAAAAAGGAGGATATACTTCTAGATCCATTTTGTGGCTCAAGTGTTATACCAATAACCGCTTTGAAATATTTTGGTATAAAGAGGGTAATATGTTCAGATATTAGTAGCAAGGCAATATCTATGAGTAAAAAGAATTTTGAAGCAGCAGAAATAGAAGATAGTAAATACAAATTATTTAAAAGTGATATTAGAAATATTTCACTTACTAAAAAGAATGTAGAAAAAATTGTAAGTAATTTACCATTTGGAATAAGGGTAGGGGAACATAATACTAATATAGAGATATATACTTCGCTAGAGGTATTGGCTAAGAAACTATTGAGGAGGAAGGGTATGCTAGTACTCTTAACTCAGGAAAAGAGATTGCTTAGAGAGGTATTTAAAAAAGAAGATTGGAGTGTAAAGAGCGTATTGAGAGTAAATGAGGGCGGATTATTACCAGAGGTTTTTGTTATCAAAAGAAGGTAAGAAACCTTTATGCTTTTACTAAATGCGTATTTCTGTGGCCTGAATTGTTTATACATCACTTTATTCCCTATTTGATTGACATGCTTAATATAAGGGTATATCTTTTTAGCATATCTGTTTAAAAAGATATGTTAAAATATTAAACCAATATTCTATGCAAGAGTTGTTGACGGATTTTCTCTCCATTTCATATCATGAATTAGAAAAACTTAATTTAGAAGCTAAAGAGAAAAGATTAATATAATAGAAATAGTAACAGAATCACACTCTGCAAAAGAAACAGGACAAAGA
>DAOSSC010000010.1:0-22932 GCA_035377085.1 Candidatus Dojkabacteria bacterium | reverse complement strand
ATATGTAGCATAACCATGCCTTAAACTATGTGCAGATGTAGGTATCTGTATACCCAATTTTCTTCTGTATTCAGCTATCTTTTCTTGAAAATAGTTTGTAGATATTCTTGCATCTGGTTTTCCAGCTCTACTACCAGAGAACGGTATAAAGAGGGCAGGGGAGTCGAATTTTTTTAAATACCCACTTTTTCTGTATCCCTCTATCAATTCAATATACTTTCTGTTTCCCTTATCAAAAATCTCCAAATTTACATCATTACCAGAATATGTTTCACGCCCAGTATTTTCTTTTTCCTGTGCCAAAACATCCATCTCTACAGGCTGGTTTTTAGCATCTCTATCCGTGAAAGCATATTTCAACCTTATCCTTAAATATTTGTTTAACCAATCTAATGATCTACCAGTTAAAAACACTGCTCGTTCCTTCTTTCCCTTACCAACAATGTACATCTTACCCTCGCTATTTATCTTCTCAATATCCAAACCAATTAGCTCAGATATACGAAGACCCGTTGCAAAAAGCACTTCCAGCATACATCTATTCCTTATAGCAACCTTTTCATCCTTCTCAAATTCCATAGGAGCTTCTATCAGCCTTGTTAAATCCTTTAGTGATGCAACCTTCTTTACACGCTTATCTTTTTTGGACATTTCAATTGCATCTGGTGCAAGAGGAAAATCTAGATCCCAAGATATTCTAAATTTCAAATACGATCTTAAAGACGAAAGCATTCTGTTTATGCTATTAAAATCCAAACCCTTATTTTTTCTAGCATTTGCATTCATTGGTTTTCCATAAATTCCAAGACCACCATAAACCTTACTGTAAACCTCTCCCAAAAAATCCGTTTCAAAGACTCCTGTGTCTTTTTTCTCTTTTTCAGAGCCATTTAAAGGTGTATCCATACCACTCGAGTCGTTAGTGGCCCTTAAATCGTCCCTAGGAGCTTCACTCTTACTTTCTGTTGGTATACCAACATTATTTAACACTTTACCCCTAATTTTATCTAAATCCTTAAGGTGTTCACCAGCTCTTAGGTATCCTTTGTAGTTTGATATGTCTCTTTTGGTAATATTCTTGAAATCTACATTTATGAAATGGAGATATACAGCAAATATACAAAGATCTCGTGCATAGTTATATATTGTTTGCATACTGTAGTTATTGTTTTGCAAGTTCAAGAGGAAATCATCTTGATCTGGTAGCTTTGGAAATGTGTCTTTCATAATTAAATGTTACTACAAATTAAAACTTAAGTAACCAGAGTAGGGGTAGAAAAATTTAAAGAGGAGGTAAGAATTGGGAAATGATGAAAGAGGGAATGAGATACTAAAAAAAGTATGTAGATGTATTTGGTCATTATTATTGATTGTTTAAAATTAGCTACAGAAACCGACTCTTTACTTCTTTCAATATTACCACCGCATATAAGGGGCATTATACTCGGTTACCTGTAATCAAATTGTAACATACTATTCTTCATAGGGGAAGGGTATCAACTACATCTGTATAAACAATTAGTTATTCCAGAATCTTTAGATTCTTATTCCCTATTTTATTACATCAATTATTTTTTTCTGGAAAGAATTAGCAAACAGTTATCCACAATGATATTACTATGGGTTATCGCACACTACAGGCCTTTTAGCCTCCACCCCCTACTCTATGAAACATATGGGCTATTTTTAGCCAAGGAGATTTATGAAAACTGCAACAAAGAAAAATATCGCTAAAGAAATCAGATAGAAAAATACATTTCGTTCTTTATATTCAATGTCACTCTGGCTTACTACACTAACACACAAGAAGTACCCTACTACAGGAACGAAAGAGATGATTTCGTGGGAATTTCCAGTTAAGAAAACTCCCAAAAAAAGAACTAAAACAACAAGTCCTGTTAGTACCGTCTTCCATATTAGATTACCTCCCCCTATTCCGATATTCAAATAGTGAATATACACAACGATTGCATAAGCGATAACAATCAAAGGTAAAAGAATATATATTGGTAAGTTACTAGAGAGAAAACTGAAAGTTACAAAATAGATGGTGAGTAGTGAAAGAAGATATGACGATGTCCTTCCTACATGTACCAATGGGATGTTTTTGAAAAGACCAACATTAAATACATTAGCCATAAGAAAGGCAACATAGTTACCAATAAAGACAAGCGTTAGAAGAATTAGAAGGATAAGAGCTTCATATAATCTATTAAATTTTTGGAAAAAGAAAAACTCTATAAATATGGCTTCAGAAAACACAAAAAGTGATGCTTGAATAATATAGAGGATGGATTTAGATTTAATCTGAAAATTGAAAGACCATAAAAGGCCAACAAATGATATAGCAAAATACAGAGCCCCATTAAGATATATATTAGGAATTTCAACAGATGCTTCTTTCTGTAATATTTTGTTCAAAAACATAGCCACAGCTATTAATCCAGCAAGCAAAAGAAGCTTTCCTCTTTTTTCTACATCTGAGCCTACATTAGCTCTTTCCATATATTATTCCCTCTATATATTTTAAACCTTTCTCTGTTAAGACCCTACCTCTTGAGGTTCTTTTTATTAAACCACATTTCATCAAATATGGCTCATATACCTCGGAAAGTGTCGTTACATCTTCTGAGATAGAGGCTGCCAATGTTGAAAGACCTACAGGTCCACCATTAAAACTTAGCATTATACATTTTAATATCTCTCTGTCTATCTCCTCCAAACCTTTCTCATCTATACCCAATAGTTTCAGAGTATCTCCCACTATCTTTTCTGTAATTATTTTTGCATTTTCACTTTCAGCATAATCTCTTGTTCTTTTAAGTAATCTCAAACCAATTCTAGCGGTCCCTCTTGATGATTTTGCGAGCTTTTCTAGTGCCCCCTCTTCTATCTCTATGCTCCAAAGTCTTGCTGCTCTTTGAAGAATTGAGACCATGTCCTCATCACTAAAGAAATCTAATCTCTGCACTAATCCAAATCTCTCTCTCATTGGAGAGCTAATCTTCCCTATCTGTGTTGTTGCTCCTATTAATGTGAATGGCTCTAAGTTCAATCGTATAGTTTTTGCAGAAGGACCCTTTCCCATTACTATATCTAAAACTCCATCCTCCATAGCCGGGTAAAGAATTTCCTCTACTACCCTTGATAATCTGTGTATTTCATCTATAAAGAGAACATCATTTGCTTTCAAGCCTGTTAATATAGCTGCCAAGTCCCCCTGCCTTTCTACTGCTGGACCAGAGGTTATTCTAATATTGCAACCTATTTCATTAGCAATAGCCATCGCGAATGTTGTTTTTCCTAATCCTGGAGGTCCATAGAAGAGGATATGATCTATCACTTCTTTTCTCTTCTTGGCAGATTCAATCATCATCAGAAGAGTTCTCTTCTCCTGTTTTCTTCCTATAATCTCCTCCAATCTACTAGGTCTAATCTTCTGCTCTAATTGAGCATCTTTTTTCTTAGGTGCTTTCTCTATTTTCTCAATATTTTCACTAACAAAACTTGATTGTATCATTATGCAGATAGTACCCTCTTAATTAAATCTTCTATCTCTATGCTTTCATCCTTATCCAAAATTTTTTCTCCTAAATCTACTTTCTCATTTAGCATTTCTCCAGAATAGCCAAGAACCTTAAGAGCATTCTTTAAGTCTCTACTCTTTGCACTAGATACCTTTCCGTCTTTGTCAAAATCTATCTTTCCTCTCAATTCCAGAATTATTTTTTGAGCTCCTTTGCTACCTAGTCCAGAGACTTTGCTTAGCTTCTTAGCATCTCCTTCAAGTATTATCTTTTCCAAATCATCCTTCTTGTAAGTTGAAAGTACTGCAAGTGCTATCTTCGGACCAACTCCAGAAACTGTTATTAATTCTTCAAAAAAATCTCTCTCCTCTTCCGTTTCAAATCCGAAGAGAGATTGCATGTCTTCTCTTACATGGAAATGTGTATACAATGATAACTGTTGACCTTTCTCAATTGGAGCAAAATTCTGAGGAATATGCACTCGGTAAGAGATATCCATCTTGGTAAGAAGATCTAAGTACGAATCTTTACCAAAAGATATTTTTTGAACCACACCTGATATATATGAAATCATTATTTATTATATCCTTGATATTAAAACTTGTGTAGCTATAGCAATAGCTATAGCGTCTGCTGCATCATCTGGTCTGGGGATTTCTTTTAATTTACATATCATCTTTACATTTTCTTGTACCTGTCTCTTTGTAGCTTTACCGTATCCAGCTATAGAGCTTTTTACCTGTAATGGGGTAAATTCTTTTAGAGGTATCCTGTTCTGCTCTAAGACAAGGAGTACTACTCCCCTAGCCTCTCCAACAGAGATAGCGGTTGTGACGTTTTTACAAAAGAGTAATGTTTCTACACCAGCGTATTCTGGTTTGTATTTTTTGATAAGTTCATGTAAATCTGTGTATATCTCTGCTATTCTCTCGGAAACAGTTAAGCCTTTTTTAGTAATTAAAGCACCGTAATCTACAGGAGTTGGATCTCCATTATCATTGAAATCTACTATAGCCCATCCAGTAGTAGCAAGTCCTGGATCAATTCCTAATATTCTCATTATATTATTCTACTAAATCAGTCCATACATTTTGGACATCATCATACTCTTCAAGTTTCTCTATAGCTTCTTCCACCTTGGCTACCTCTTCTGGTTTTAATTCTTTTTTTATCTTAGCCTCTTTTATTATGATAGCTTCCTTAATTACATATCCTAATTTGGATATAGCATCTCTAACATGTGCAAATTGATGAAATTCTGTATATATCTCAAATCCCTTCTCTCCATCCACCTCTATCTCCACTATATCCAACACACCTTCAATATCCATGATAGAAAGCATTACTGCTTCTGAATCTTCCTTTTCGAAGATATCTTCTTCTCCAAATTTGGGAGATTTAATCATATGTCCACTCTTTATTACAATGTATCCCTTAGCTTCAAAATTCCACGACACAGAGCCTGTATCCCCCATTCTACCTCCGATATCATCAAAAAACTGTCTAATCTCCGCAACAGTTCTGTTCTTGTTGTCACTAAGAGTATCTACAAGCATCTGAACTCCAAAAGGGCCAAATCCCTCATAGGTATTCTCTTCAAATACAACTCCATCCCCTCCCTCTCCAGTACCTTTTTGGATTGCCTTTTCTATTCTATCTGCTGGGAAACCTGCTTCTTTTGCTTTATCTATATACAATCGTAAA
Source organism: Candidatus Dojkabacteria bacterium (assembly GCA_035377085.1). Taxonomy (GTDB): domain Bacteria; phylum Patescibacteriota; class Dojkabacteria; order SC72; family SC72; genus JAKPKF01. The sequence continues at coordinate 17,701 of DAOSSC010000010.1, read as the reverse complement.
TTAGGGTTCATCTCTGGATCTCCACCACCCTGCCTAGATGCATGAGTTATCATCATGGAAAGCTTAGAAAATACCTTCCCCTTCTTTGCATCATTTATTGCTTTCTTATGTTTAATTGTATCCCACTTAGAATGTCCTGACATATTGTTAAATTTTTACTTTATATACTTTCTCCTCGATATCATTTTCTTTCTTTTCATATTTTCTATCTGCTACAGGCCTTATATCGCTTTCTTCTTTTTCCTTGTTTATTGATCGATTTCCCTTCTCACTATATGTCTGCCTACTCCACTTATCTATCTTCTCCTCTATCTCTGCTCTAGGTACACCATACTTCTCTCTAGATTTCTGCACTATCTCATCTTTTAAGTGGAACTTCTCATATCTTAGAGGAAGAGATTTTGCACTAAATGGTGTTGAAGTCATTCCATCTATACAGAGCTTTACATACATAGAAAATGCATCCAAAGATACCAAGTCATCTGCAGATACCACAGGGGCAAATTCCTTCTCAAGGATTGAAGCATCTGCCTGACTCACTACAAATGAACCCAATGTTCCAACATTACCAAATATAGCTTGTCTTACCGTTAAAGGTAATTGATCAATATACTGGTTAGTCATAATTAAGTTGAGTTTGTATTTTCTTGCTTCAGAGAGAATCTTTGCAAAAGAATCCGTAGCAAAGTTCTGGAATTCATCTACATACAGGAAGAAATCCTTTCTCTCTTCAAACGGTATATCTACTCTTTCCATTGCAGTAGCCTGAAGTCTAGTAATTATCATGCCCCCAAGAAGTGATGCTGTCTCCTCACCGAGCTTACCTTGTGCAAGATTAACAAGAAGTATTTTACGATTATCCATAATCTCTCTTAAATCTATTGTGGATTTGACCTGACCTACAATATTTCTGGTAACAGCAGAAGATATGAATCTACCAACCTTGTTTTGGATTGGAGATACAGCCTCTGCAAGAAGTCTTGGATTTTGAGACATCTGTGCAAACTCCTCTACCCAGAACTTGTAAAGTATTGGGTCGTGTACCTGTTTAAGTATGAATTTACGGTAATTTATATCCGTCAACATTCTAATAACAGCTAACAGAGTTATACCTTGTGCCTCAAGAGCTGTGGCTACGGTATTGGTGAGAATATATTGAAGTCTTGGGCCCCATGAATCACCGAATTGCTTTTTAAACACCTCTACTACACCATCTGCAATTAGATCTCTTTGGGATTTGTCTTTTAATTCCAAAAGATTGAATCCAACTGGGTTTTCAATATCTGTAGGATTGAAATATATAACATCGTCTATTCTGTTAGGTGGTATGTACTCCAAAAGCTCCTCTACAGTATCTCCATGGGCATCAATAAAACATGCTCCATCTCCCGCCAGTACATCAGATATGAACATGTTTTTAAAAAGCGTAGATTTACCAGCACCTGTTTTACCAAGAAGGTAGAAGTGCCTAGCACGATCACCTCTCTTTAATCCGAAATTAACCTTGTGCCCTCTGTAATCTGTTTCTCCAAATATTGTTACATCGCCATCATTTGCTTTTGGAAGATTCATAGGAGGTTCAAGTTTTTTAGATCTACTCCACGCTATGTTCGGTGTCTCTACTGAAATATTTGGAAGATGATACAAGGACGCGAGTTCTTCAATGTTTAGTATATCCTCCTCCTTTGGCATGTATCTTCTTAGATATTCCTCGTAAATTTCTTTTCCTGTTTTTACTGGCACAGAATGAACAAAATTATTTAGATGTGCAGTAGTAAACTGTTTGAAACTAGCCACAATATCTCTCAGAATCTGCTCTGATCTTTCCTGTGTCGTAGCTTTGGTAACAATCCTAATTCTTACCTCAAAACCAAGTTTAAGCATCTTGGTCTCAATCTCACTTAATTCCTCTTCTTGCCCAGGTTCTAATTTAACAACCTCTTTTTTGGTTGCTTGAGAATCTGAGTACGAGAGATTCTTTCCTATTGTTGAGATTAAACTTCTGAATTTTGCAATAATGTTGAAACCACCAATATCCTTACCTTCCCTAATTGCAGAGATATATTCCTTTGATTTCTTCTGCCAATAGTTAGAAACTGGTCTTACAATTATTTGAAGCCAAGCCCTTTCCCCATTACCCATCTCAGACATAGCCCCAGTTATAGCGGCAAGAGGATCTACTTCAAAATTTCTGAATGTTTTAATTGGAAATATGGAATCTTTCTCCATCTCTATCTCCCCACTTGTGACATATACCTCTTCACCTAATCCTGAATTGTTCAAGGAATAATCTTTCTCATAAGTAATATCTGCATTTGGATACTGTGCATAGATTTGTCCCTCTATAAACTTTGCCAAATGACCTGGTGTTACAACAAAGAATCTAATACCATCTTCTCCACTGGATATGATTTCAAAACTAATTAAATCTAAAGATTTTTTTGAATCTCCCAAAATACCGTGTATGGAAGCAAACATCTGCTCTGCTGCAAGTGCTGATTTATCATTTTCTCTTGGAACCAGTATCTGCATTACAAGAGGATTTCGGATATCTTCGTATATTTCTATCTCCTCTTCTTTGTTTCTTTTTGCGAAAATTAGTACAAAAGCAGTAAATACCAACGAGAAAAGTATTAGTATGAGTAATGCGATTATCATAACAGCAATTTTAGATTAAATACCTAGTTTACGCAAATACCCTAGAAACTGTACATTCTTTTAATATCTTCTCCTAGGATTATTACAATATCTCCTGTGGTCATAAAATCTGGTCGTCCTTCCACAAGTTCAAAATTATCTGAGAATATCTCGGAGACTATCTTAAATGATTTCTTAAAATCATCTGGCTTGGAAATATACATAATCGTTTTATCGATAATGTTTGGAGCATTTTCATACCTAACTACATCACAACCTGAATTCTCAATTTTTCTCCCAAATTGCAGAGCAGCTCCTGCTACGCCACTGCCATTGTACACCTCTACTCGGACTCTCTCCTTCTCAAGCTCTCTGTCTATAAGCAAAGAAATAAGACTCCTGTATGAATTGTCGAATTCCTTACTTAAAAAATATCTTTTTATACCTCCAGAATCGGAGAGCTCCTCCTTCGAATATTTTGCGCCTGAAAGATCAATTGCGTATGACTCTGTTGCTTGCAGTGTTTTCTTGACATTTTTTAGCATAGTTATACTCTCTATAAAGGACAGATTCGAATAGATGTTGTTATTAAAATTTTTAAGTTCATTTACTTTAAACAAACTTTTTACAAAAGATATCTTCGAGGAAAGTGCTTGAAGTCTAAAGAAACCTTCGGAAAGAGATTCTTTATCTCCTGCCTTAAACATGTCTCTATACCTGTCTTTTACCATGACATCTTCTCCGAATACTGAATCCAAGGTGCTGTTTGCTTCACTGCTAATGTAAATATAGTTATTGAATGTTATACCTAGTATCTGACTTATCTGCCAAACGGCATATTCTACTCCCCTATCCTCTTGAATTGTATCTCCAGCATATCTAAAAGAGGAGATTGGGATTGCACTTCCAAAATTCTCTTCTAGTCCAGTATAATACAACCAGCTTGGGATATATACCAGAAGTGATTTGCCTTTTTCTTTATTACTTAAAAAAAGATATACCTCAGATATTCTTCTCTCATTTCCGTAACCTTCCTCAAGTATGATTACTGTTCTTTTGGACTCACCATTGCTTTGTGATAGAAGATATCTTTGAGAACCATTAAGAATTGTTTTATCTACACTCTTTATACTTGTTACTGTGAAGATGTAGTATATTACAAACCCAAGAAAAAGTGTTGCCGCGATTAACAAAAGGATAAATCTAAAAGAGATATTAATACTTTTTGTTTTTTTTGTTCTTCTCCTTCTCATTTAGTAGAGTCTAAAAGTTACTGTTTTCTCATCCATATCTTTAAAGGATATTAATATCGATTCAAGTTCAATTTCTTCGGGGATACCATCTTTTTTTGTTTTTCTATAAAGAGTATCTCCCTGTATTGGGATACCTATATGTGCAAGTGTAGCTCTAATTTGATGCATTCTACCTGTTTCAATTGATATAAGAAATTCATTCTCTCCAATTCTCTTTACAAAAGATATCGCTTTCTTTGAATTAGGAAATTTCTCCTTTTTAAATTTCATCCTTAATCTGTTTCTCCTATCTCTACCTATATATCCCTCATAAAGGGTCCAAGTACTGTCCATTTCGAAGTTTCTCTTTAGAAGGGTATCTAACTCCCCTTTGACACTCTGGTTATATATGGTCAGCTCACAACTTCCTTCCGTTTTTGCAAGATATATTTTTTTTACCGTATGGTTTTCAAATTCTTTTTGTAGATATTCTTGAGATTCAACTGTTTTAGCAAATACCATTATGCCAGAAACTCCCTTATCCAATCTATGAACAAGTCCTGCCCTATTAAGCCTTGGATTAAACTCCCCTTTCTTTTCAAGATATCCCCGAACGAAATTCACAAGAGTATTTTCTGTATTCTTAATTCCTGGGTGAACAGTAATACCCTTAGGTTTATTTATGACAAGATACTGCTCTGTTTCGTGTATTATATCTAGCTTTCCCTCTTGTGCAGTTATACCAATATTCTTGTCCTGTTTGTTTAATTCTTGCTCAATTTTTTCTTCAGAGATATTTACAACATCTCCATATTTCAATTTGTAGGAAGATTTTACTTCTTTACCATTTACTTTAATAACTTCCTTAAACATTTTATGAAGAAAAGATCTACTTGGGACTTCAACTCCCATTAATTTCAATTGCTCTAGAACAAAGATGTCGACTCTAACACCACTTTTTATGTCTCTCCCTATGGTTACAATCATATATTTTACTTAGATAATCTGATTGGTTGATTAATATCTGCAGAAGAAATTGTTCTAACAGAAGATACTCTCTCAATGGAAAATCTAGCCCCTGTTTCTTCCCTCAAGAAAGATAGGCTACCTATTAAGCTCCAGATTAGAAATATTAGGCAGCTTATCTTGTCTATTAATTCAATGTCGTTTTTCAAATATACATAGAGGATAAATCCAGTTGAAAGAAGTATAAGAAAAATATTTACAATCATGTACAGCGATTTTTCTTCCTTGCCTTCTGTGTTTGGAGTTACAAAAGAGAGAATGATTAATATTAAGATAATTGGGATTAGCAAGACTCCTCCCTGTACTATCCACTCCATATTATTCGCTATAACACCAGAGAAAAGGAATGACATAGCAAGCATAGCTTCTGCAGAGAAGAAAATCACTGGGAACATGTCTCTCCATTTCCATTTTTTAATTATTACTACCCCTATCGTTGCAAAGAGCAGAAAACTTACAAACATAACAAGGATATTAATCCCTCCATCGAAGATATTTAGAAATCTCCATGGAAGAAGTCTGAAAAGGAATATCTCTTCCCCATACCTTTCATAGGGTAACCAATACCATATAAATCCAGCGAAAGCCTCCCAATTTGTAACAATGTATGCAATACGAGCAGATACTAGACTAAAGAATCCAGAAAGAAAAAATATATCAAAAGTAGAAGATCTTTCCTTTCTACTCTCTACACTTCCTCTCCAGAAAATTATTAATCCTATAAAAAAGATAAATATAAAAACAAGAGAAGGGTTTATCCAAGATAGAAAATTTATTGTCTTTTCAATATATGTATTAATCACAATATATATAATACCACACGTTTATCTCTTCTGCTTCTTCTTTTTTGAAGAGTGTTTTTTCTTATTTTTCTTTGCTTTTGTCTGAACAGTGGTCTCTTCTTTAGATTCTTTTTTTGCAAATACACCCGCTATACCTGAAGCGATAATTTTGTATCCTCCAACTATCTTTTTCCCCAATTTCTCAGTCACACTCCTTCTTCCCCCACTGTATTTGGTCCCTTGAGTTTCTACAACCTCTGTAAGCTCTTCCCTTACTTCAAGATTTTGCTTTTGCATTTCCTTTATACTTGGAGCAACTATTTCTTTTTCTATAACTGCGGTTTTAATTACAGCACTACAAAATGGACAGAAGTTAGATGTCTTATCTACATATACTCCACATGATGGACACTTTCTTTTGAGTTTGTAATTGCAGTTAGGACAGTAAAGAAATCCTGGATAAAGTTGAGTCCCACACTTTGGACAATCTCCTAACTCGGATGTCTCATATTTAAGATATCTTCTCTCCAAATCTGCCCAGTATATTTCTTCTATCGTTTGGCTTGGTCTAATGATTAAATATATTAACCAACCAAAGACATTGAAAACTGCCGCCAATATTACGTACAATATTCTACTTCTCTTGCTTGATGTCCTTTCACCAGAGTCCGCCCATATCCAGTCTAAAACCACAATCCAGAATATTACAAAGGCAAACAGTAATATCTTCCAAACTATATTGAAATCAATGCTTCCAGCTCCCTCTAGAACACTTAATACAAAGTCTTCCATATTTTGTTAATATAATTAAAAATATGGTCGAGGAGGGAATCGAACCCTCATACTATTGCTAGTACGGGATTTTGAGTCCCGCGTGTCTGCCAGTTCCACCACTCGACCTTGTTAAACTGTATTATATCGCTATTTATCACCTTTATACAAGTTCCTAAAGCTTGCAATCTCGTTTATAAAGGCCAATTTTACAAGGCCAGTAGGTCCATTTCTATGTTTAGCTACAATTAAATCGGCAATCCCCTTATTTTCTGTATCCGGATTCCATGTTTCTTCCCTATCTATAAATATTACAACATCTGCATCCTGTTCGATGGAACCAGATTCTCTAAGATCGGATAGCTGTGGTCTCCTACCCTGTCTCTGTTCAATGGCTCGAGAAAGCTGGGAAAGAGCAACAACAGGAACATTTAATTCTTTTGCAATATTTTTTAATCCTTGAGATATTTCCCCCACTTCGAGAGTACGACTCTCTTGGTTACTACCATGCATAAGCTGAAGGTAGTCCACAAAAATTATGTCTAGTCCTTTTTCAAGAACTAATCTTCTGGCTTTAGTTCTAATTGCATTAATATGCTGTCCTGCTTGATCATCAATGTAAAGATTTGCATCTGCTAACTCTCCCATTGTGTCCGCCAATTTCATAAATTTCTTGTCACTTAGTCTTCCTGTTCTAATTTCCCAGAATGGGATTCCCGATTGCATTCCCAAAAGTCTGTCCATAATTTGTGTTTGAGACATTTCCAAAGAGAAGAATGCTACGGTTTTCTTTTCAACCATTGCAGCATGTCTCATCATATCTAATGCCAGAGATGTTTTACCAACAGATGGTCTTGCCGCAAGAATAATAAGGTCCGATTTCTGAAATCCACCTAATAAATCATCTAGATCTTTAAAACCTGTAGATATTCCCAGATACGCCTCATCTCTATCTGCTCTTTCTGCTCTTTCGTATGCATCTTTAAGAAGATCTTTTATATGAACAAAGTTCGTTCTAGTACCTTTTTGGGCTATATCAAAAATCTGTCTTTCAGATCTGTCTATTACCTCATCCATTCCAAGAGTTTCATCAAAGGCATACTGTGTCACCTCTTTTGCAGCAGATATTAATCCTCTCCTTGTTGCACTTTCCTTAATGATATTTGCGTATTCCTCTGCATGTGAAGATGTGGAAACTGTAGAAGAAAGGTCTGCAAGATATGTTCTACCACCTATCTTTGAGAGCATTTTCTTTTTTTTCAAACGGTCAGAAAGAGTAACAAGATCTACAGGGATAGCGTCATTAAAAAGTTCAAGAATATTAGAATATACAATGGCATTCCTTTCATCGTAGAAATGTTCTGGAATTAGCCAACCAGAAACAGCTATTACTGCGTCTTTATCTAAAAGCAAACACCCAAGAAGTGATTGCTCCGCTTCTGTGTTTTGTGGTGGAACTTTTTCTTCCATATTTACTATTTCAAAAATATTACTTCTACACTCTGTTGCTCTTCCTCAACTTTTTTCTTAGCTACATTGAGCGTTGTATCTTCAGTCACATTGGCAAATCCAAAGTATTTAATAAATTCATCTTTGCTTTTTATACCCTCAAATTTTGAACCCTCTTCCTTGTATGCACATGGAAGAATAATTGATGGATCTATATTAGAAATTACCTTTTCTAGTTTCTCAAAATCCATAAAATTTACCCCGTCTCCTACTGGAAGGATTAAAACATCTACATCACCGACATCTTTTACACTATCAGGATTAAAGCTGTTATCTGTACCACCAAGATACAAAACTCTGATATTTTTTTCGTCAATCATGTAAAAATTCTCTCCAATACTCCTTCTAATCATCAGTCCCCCTACCTCATACTCTCCAGGAGTAAATATTTCCATAATTGTTTCTCTTGTGTCGGGAACTACCTTACTTTCTAACTTTTTTTCCTTGAGAATACTGTCCTTACTGTTCTCATCTGAATTTGAAAACAGTACTATATCTGCTTTTGTTTTAGGAAATGTTACTCCAGACTGCAAAAGATCCAATGGATCAGTAATTAGGGAAATGTTGGATGAAGAAATTAGGAAACTGTTCCATCCGACTCTTTTAATCTTCATAGTTTACTATGTCTAAAATTAACAAATACTTCATTAGTATAACAGATTTCTTCAGGGGCAGTTTGAAGAAATACTTAATCTGAGAGTCCGAGAGATTTCTTAATATCTCCTACCATAGACTCTTTCATCTGCTGTTTAATTAACTCTGTCTTCAAGCTCTCCAAAGAGGAGATTGCGGCTTGGAGCTGAGTCATAACTTTAGTATCACCTTCCTGAGCCATAATCATCTTCCTAACACCTCCTACTTGTCCTTCTACTCTTTTTATCCTGTTTTCAATTCCTCTCGAATACTTCATATGGAAAGTATAATTGATTAGTTTCCAGTTATCAACCACCCTGTGTTTTTCTAGACACCAGAATATTCTTCTGCTATAATCTCCTTGCTATGAAAAAAGATATACACCCAAAATATAATGACAGTTTAGAGATCACATGCTCATGTGGTAACAAGATTGTTACAGGAAGCACACTTGAATCTGACAGTTTAACTGTTGAGATATGTTCCAAATGTCATCCTTTCTACACTGGAGAGCAGAAGATTGTAGATTCAGACAACCTTGTCAAAAAGTTTGAAGACAGAAGAGAAAAAGCAAAGGGTATGTCTTTCAGAAGTAAGAAGGAAAAAATGGCTGCAAGAAAAAAGAAAATGGCAGAAACCAGACCTTCTTCATCTCTTACACTTAGAGATATGCTAGAGAACGCAAAAGTCTCTAAATAACAAGTTTCAATAAATATTTTTACATGATATATTATCCATTATGGATATAACTTCCTTACAAACAAAATATTCCACCAATGATGCACAGACAAAGGTGATTGAGATACAGAATCAGATATCTTCCAGTCACAATAGTGGAACAAATATAACGCAGTTAAGCAACGACCTCTCCTACTACTCCGAGCTTTCCTCTCTCATCTCTAAAATACAAAGGTGTCTAAAAGAGATTAACGATGCACAAGAATTACTCGAGGATGAAAATGACCCATTCATAAAAGAGATGGCTACTGAAGAGATAGAAAACAAAGAGCAGGAATTAGAAAAACTTGAATTAGCAATACAGAAGCTCAAAATTGCACGAGAGTTTGAAGATGAAGATGATAACAGATCTGCAATACTCGAGATAAGAGCCGGAGCTGGTGGTGATGAGGCTTCTCTTTTTGCCGCAGATATTTTTAGAATGTACAAAAACTACAGCATAAACAAAGGCTGGAATATCCAAGTTATAGACAGTAACATAACAGAGGATGGTGGCTACAAAGAAGTCATAGTACATATAGAGGGAAAGAATGTATTTAAAAATCTCAAATACGAAAGTGGTGTTCACAGAGTACAAAGAATCCCAATCACCGAATCATCTGGAAGAATACATACCTCTACAGCTTCTGTAGCTATACTTCCTGAAGCAAAAGATATTGACATACAAATTAATCCTGAAGATCTTAAGCTTGAAGTAATGAGAGCCTCTGGTGCTGGTGGACAGTGTGTAAACAGAACAGATTCTGCAGTTAGAATTACACATCTTCCAACAGGTATTGTCGTTTCCTGCCAAGAAACAAAGCATCAAGCTCAAAACAAAGAGAAAGCAATGGCTTTACTTAGATCAAGATTGTATGACAAAAAGAAAGCAGAAGAGGATGCAAAAAGATCTAATCTTCGCTCTTCCATGATTGGTTCTTCCATGAGGGCAGAAAAAATTAGAACATACAATTTTCCTCAGAACAGAGTAACTGACCATAGGATAAAGAAATCTTGGTTTAATCTAGAATCAATCTTAAACGGAGATATTCAAACAATAATTGATGATGTTAGAGAGGGTATTCAATTGCAAGCATTAGAAAAGAGTGAATAACGATTTAGCCCTACTTTACAAAATTCAATCTGTTTTAAAAGATTCTGGCTACCATGATATAACAAGAATATCTCAAGAGATTCTCACATATATAAGATCTAATAAAATTCCACCTGAAGAGATTTTCAATAGACTTCTATCCAATGAACCATGGGAATATATATCTGGTGAGGCCGAATTTAGGGGCTACAAATTCAATGTCAATAGTAATGTCCTTATCCCACGCGTTGAAACAGAACAGATTGTAGATATTGCGAAAGAGAATTTAAAAGGTATAAAAAACATAGTAGATATTGGAACTGGTTCTGGTTGTATTGCAATTTCACTTGCGAAAGAATTAAACAAGAATATCTCAATTTACGCTATAGATATAAGTAAAAATGCATTAGATGTAGCCAGAGATAATGCAAAACTGAACAATGTAAAAGAAAAGATAATTTTTAAACAGAATAATTTACTTAAAGGGATGGAGTTTGAATCCTCTACTCTGTATATTGCAAATCTACCATATATTCCAACTGATATGTACAATACATTAGATAGCAGTGTACACGATTTCGAGCCAAAACTTGCCTTGGAAGCAGGAGAGGATGGTTTGAAATATTACAGAACACTTTTTGTGCAGATACCAAAAGGTAACAATCTTTTAATTGTGGAGATAGAGCCATCTACAATTAAGTATATTACAAATATAAAAGAACCTATTAAGGTAATACAGGATTTTAGAGGACTTAATAGATTCTTACTATTTGGCTTCTCCTAGTACTACATCAAAACTCTTTGTATCACCATTTCTATATACCTCTACCTTTACACTCTCACCAACTTTATGTTTCTGTATTAGATTTATTAATGCTATATTTACATCCTCTCCACCAAACTTGGTGATTACATCCCCTCTTCTGATTCCAGCTTTGTATGCTGGTCCTGTTGTATCCAATCCTTTTACTAAAGCTCCAGGGACAATATTTGTGTAATAAAGAAGATCATACTTATAGAACATTTCATAAGAGATTCCCATATATGGTTTTATAAATTTCCCGTATGTCTTATACTCCTCCACTCTCTCTTTCACCTTGTTTATCGGAATAGCAAAAGAGATATTGTCTGCACCAGATGTAGTAGCAAAGTTAATTCCAATTACCTCTCCTTGCGAATTAATCAATGGCCCACCTGAGTTTCCAGGATTAACTGCTGCATCCGTTTGTATTACATCTTCGTATGTCTTGGATGTAAATCCAGACCAGTCAGAGCTTGCGGTCACGGTTCTATCCAGCCCACTTATTATTCCCTCAGTAGCACTTCCTGCATATTTACCCAGAGGAGTTCCAATAGCGAGTACTTTTTGTCCTACAGCTAATGTATCTGAATTGCCTAGCTTAATTGGTGTTAAATCTTTTGCGTCAATCTTTATTAAAGCAATATCATTTACATCATCTCGAACAATTTCTACTATATCGTATTTTTTCTCATCATTTGTAATTACTTGATACACAGCAGTATCACTAGATACCACATGTTGATTTGTAAGTATAAGTCCACTTGAATCTATGATAAAACCTGTCCCAATATTACTGCTACTGTCAACAATTCCCTCTGTTTTAGAAACTGAGAGGGTTGAAACAGCTATACTAACAACAGAAGCTTGAGACTCATTAACTATCTTAATTGTATTTGCCTCACTCTCAGAAACTATTAATTTATCGCTTTCTTGACAAGTATTTTCACTATTGAAAAGAAATGAAAAAGAGTTTTTAATACTCTCTGCATTTCTTAGCAGAAGATATCCACCAATAAGCAAGATCATAACAATTGCAAGTACAAATCCAATAATATACAAAACTTTTTTTGAAAATATCTCTTTAAATTTTTTCATAATTAAATATCTTACAATTTATTTATTTGCTTAATAGCCTCTACTAATTGAGGGTCTTTTCCTGCAATAAAATCTTCATCTGTAAATTCAATTATAACATCTGGAGTTATTGGCTCCTCCTTGTTTAACCAATTTCCATTTGGAAGTAGCCATTTCAAAGTAGTAATGTGTAAACTCGAACCATCACTTAAATCTATTACATTCTGAGCTGTCCCTTTACCATATGTCTTCTCCCCTACAATGGTCGCTCTATCCGCCTGCTGAAGGGCTCCTGCAAGAATCTCCGCGGCAGATGCACTTCCTCCATCTACAAGCACCACTAGTTTTACTTCTGTTAAATTTCCACCATCTTTTGATTCGTATTTATCTATTTTCCCTTTACCATCCTGTTGCATTGAAATTGTGTATCCACCCTGCAGGAAGTCATCAGCAGCATATATTGCCGCATCAAAAAATCCCCCAGGATTACCTCTAAGATCTAAAATAATCTTGTTAACTTTCGCATCTTTTATCTCTTGTATTTTTGCATTCCATTCACTTATCCATTCTGAGTACGAAGCTTCCGTAAACCTATTCACTCGGAAAAGCGCAATGCTCTTGTTTTCTAAAAATTCTACATTCATACTTGCCACAGTTATCTGCTTCCTCTCTATACTAACCTCAACTGGCTTGTTCGAATCTTTATGCAATATCTTAAGCTTAACCTTTGTTCCCTCCTCTCCTCGAATCCTTGCTACAACATCATATACCGTATCCTCTGCCGTTATATCTTTGTCATCTACAGAGAGAATATAGTCTCCAGCCCTAATTCCAGCAGCTTTTGCAGGAGAACCATCCAAAGGGGTAACTACAATAATGTTTCCATTCTCATAACCTAATTCTGCTCCAATACCTTGGAAATATTTACCTTCACTTGTAGCCTTAAATTCTTCCGTTTCCTCTGGTGTTAAAAATACAGTAGCAGGATCATTGTAGGAATTTACCAATCCTTTAATTGAACCATACATCATATCCTGAGGAGAAATCTCTGAAGAATCTACATAGTTGGAGCGTAAAATATCCCAAACATCCCAATACATAGTAGTATCTACCTTCTCCTTGTTATCATTTAAGATATCCTTTCCTTGAAATTCCCTACCTGAAATAAACCCTGACACAAAGATACAGACTAGTAAAATAGCAAGACCTAATGTTTTTTGTAATGATTTATTTTTATCCATAGAAAAATATTATACCCTAATATGATACAAATTCTACACTTCCTACATTTATTATACTGGAAGCTCCATTTTCCCAATTCACAGATAAATATGAATCATCCTCTACTCCATTTACCTCTCCAAGCATTCCATAATTTCCTAGAGCATGAGATACAACTTTCCTACCAACTGCATTTTGAACAAAGAGAGATTCTTTTATACCATCTTTGATATTCCTACCTAAGAAAAATATCTGGCTTTCATTCGCATCTACTACAGCAAATGTGTGGTCTTTGTTGGTTATCTTCTCAATCATTGCTTTAGGAGAATATATCTCACCAAAACCACCAATTACTCCAACAGGAAGTCCCTGGTTTCTAAAGTTTTGGTAATCCATAGAATAAGACAAAACAAATTTGGCACCTTTCTCAAAAATATCTCTCAGCAAATCTGGATGAAGTCTTTTACCAGCAAATACAATCTTATCCTGTAAATCTTCCTCTACACTCTTAAGGATTACATCATTTCCACTTCCCAACGAGACAAATTCTCCTACAATATATTTAGCATCTTCTTGGACATTGGATATTGCAACCAAATCTAGAGCATATGCAGAGGCCTTGATTGTGATTCCATCTATCGGATTGATGCTCTCCACTACACCATTAAATGTACTCTTTACAATGTTTTCTTGTTCTTCTCCAAGAAGATCAAGATACCCAATACCAATTCTAGACATATCTACAACTCCTTGGATTGGAGATGTAAGTCTTTTAATTGTAAGACCACCCATAGATGTTTTCTCTGCAAGTATGTCTCCTTTTTCAACAAATTCTCCATCCATACACATTAAATACTTCCCAATATTTTCCTTTGCACAACCAAGCTGTGAAGGAAGAAAGAAAGAATTTTTTACATTGTTTCCTCTTCTAACCAAGATATCTGTACCCTCTTTTAACATTTCTCCTGTATTTACCAATATTCTATCTCCTCTCCCAGAGGGGATTTTGAATATGTATTCATCATATTTTTCAAACAATTTATGCTTTAAAATCATTTAACCACATACTTAATTTACTTCTATTTGTATATACATCAGGACCATACACAATTGGTCTTGGTCTTCCATCTACAAGAATTGAATCGTAATCTCCCTTGCCTGGGATTGAAACAAATCCAACCTTACTTTTTACACCATTTGGTATAACTATGTCTTTTTTAAATTCCATTTCTACTACTAATTTATCTTCATGCTTAGGTAATTGTATAAAAGTAAATTCAGGAGAGAGTGCATAGAATTCGTTCTTTTCCATACTTAGTGATTCTGTATAACCACTCATTATGACTTTGTTTTGGTTTTTTAGACTCTTCACCTCTGGAATTAACACCTTAGTACTAGGGCTAAAGATTTCTTTCCTAGTTAGAATTATATCTGTAGAGTTTGTACCAAATATATAGCTTTTACCGTATGACACGATCTTCTTTTCTAAATCCCATATACAGTCTAGTTCTCCCATTATTTCCAAACCATCTACTACAGTCATGAGTGTTTTTTGTTTGCCAAGTATCGCTGGTATATGCCCAGAGATTATCATGGCACTGTTTGTAGAATCTGTTCCAAACCCAGAGAGTTTGTCAGTATTATCCTGATACAAGGAGTAGTTCTGTATAGTTGTATATGATCGCAATATGTCCAGGATATTTGGATCTTCTGTAAAAAAGATTTTGTTTAAAACAAAGTTACTCCAGTAATTTAATATATCTTTTGATGCAAAATCTGATGCTAAGAATGCTTTAAATCTAGAATCTCGCACTGAATCTATAACACCATACTCATTTCCCCAAGATATTTTAGATTTAGTAATAATTGTTTTTTCTTTTTTGTTTTCTATTATTTTCCTACCTCTGTATATCTTGAAATCTAACAAATCCATATCTACATACAGTATGTCATCATACTCCATTCTTCCAAGTAGTCCTTCAAGAAGATTGTAGATGTATGAATCATCTACAATTCTAATTGCAATATCTTTAGAAAATTCTCTCAACGAGGAGAAGATTGTATTAAAATATTTTTGGTTTTCATCCACCAATACCCTTATACCAGTTAAACCTACTCCTTCATCTTTAAATGTTTTGTACATTTGTAGTCTGTATGTATCTCTGTCCACAATGTCCCAGTTGAATACCTTTTCTAGGTTGTCGAAGTATTCATACCAAAATTTTCTAGTAAAAAATTCATCATCTAATCTCTGTTTAAGAGGATTTAAATCTGTAAAATCTGAGAGTATGTACTCCCTTCCTGCATTATGGTCTGTGTATGCGAGGTGTGCCCATATACTGTTGTCTTTAACCACAAGGCTAAGATAGGCATTCTTTTGTAATATTGGCAGTTTTGACATTATGTAAATATATTACTTAAAAAGAGAGTAATTTACAAACAAAAAGAGGACCTTTCGGTCCCCTCCCTTATTTCATTTAACAAATATATTATTCGTCTGAAGAGTATGGAAGTAATGCCAAATATCTTGCTCTCTTTATAGAGTTTGTTAACTGTTTCTGATGTTTATGACAAACTCCAGATTTTTCAGTAGAAATTATCTTACCTCTTACAGATGTAAACTTCTTAAGCTGGTATACATCCTTGTAACTAACACTCTTTACACCAGATTCACATAGAGGACATTTAAGATTCTGCAATGGCTTCTTTCTTCTTCTATTATTCTTCTTACGATCACCACCATAGGATGAATCTGTTGTTGTTTCTTCTACTTTTGTTATTACTTCCTCTGACATTTTTTAAATCTATCAAATTAAAATGGTAAATCCTCTTCTAGTGGATCCTGATCCTCTGCAGGAGCTTCCTCTTCTTTAGCCGCCTCCTCTACAACCTCTTCTACCTCTTCTTTGACTGGTTTCTCTTCCTTAGCACCCTCTTCACTATCCATACCTGCACCCTGTTTACCTTTACTATCTAAAAGAATCATATCATTCACTCTAATTTCGGTCTTGTACTTTGTAGCACCATCTTCACCTTCCCATGATCTGGTATTTAGTGAACCCTCTATATATACCTTCATACCCTTAGCAAGTAACTGCTGACATATTTCAGCCATTTTGTTCCATGCTACGATATTGTGGAATTCTGCCGACTCTTTTGTCTCTCCTCCTGCATCCTTCCATGATTTATTTGTAGCCATTCCAAATGTTACTACTGGAGTTCCAGAGTTTGTATATCTCATCTCTGGGTCTCTTGTTAAGTTTCCAATAAGGATAACTTTATTTAAAGATCTCGCTGCCATTTTATTTATATATATTAAATTTAACTTACCTCTAACTTTAATCCAAAGATATTAAAAATATCTTAAATCTCAATTTCTTTCTTTTTTATTCTTTTCCCTGCCAATGTAACATCATCTATTGTTACAACCATGTATCTTAATACCTCTTGTCTCAATTCCATTTGTCTTTTTAATTCTAAAATCTCTTTTGGAGATATCTTAAAAGTATATATTATGTAATATCCTTCGTTATGTCCTTTAATTTTGTAAGCAAGATATCTCTTACCCCATACATCTACATCCAATACTTCTCCACCATTTTTAGAAATCATTTCTACAAATTCTTTATGAATACTTTTTCTAACATCATCTGGTAACAAAGGCTTTAATACTACTGCCATTTCATATCCATTTAATTTCTTTGTTTCTTTCACAACCATTTATCTATACTTTTAAATTATCTCTTCAACGGAATGGATTTTAGCAGAAAAAATTGTTTAATACAATAATGGAAAGGGTCAATATACCTACTTATTAGCAAGTATAATTATATAATCACCATCATTTACTAAATAATCTCTACCATGATTCTTAACTAATCCCTTCTCCTTTGCACTATTCCATCCCCCTACATTAAGCATCTCTTCTAGATTTACTACATCTGCCGTTATGAAGTTATCTTCCAAATCCGTATGTATAACACCTGCCGCTTCCTTAACATTAGCACCCTTCTCTATAGTCCATGCATTACACTCCTTCTCACTACCAGTATAGAAAGTTATAAGATTTAAACATTCATATGCCTTATTGATTATATCCACCACTGAATTGGGTTTGTATCCAAGCAATTCTTCATACTCTGCAATTTCTTCCTCCCCCTGCCCTATTAATTTTACATCTGCAATTACAACCATATCTCCTGTT
>DAOSSC010000009.1:7883-23579 GCA_035377085.1 Candidatus Dojkabacteria bacterium | reverse complement strand
AACATTACTAATATCCTTAGCATCTACTAAATCACTAACACTCTCTGCATATACAACCTTAGTACTATCTCCTACCTTAGGTAATGTAAGATCATAATTAAATGTACCATCTACCATATCCGTAGTAATATCATAAGCAACATTAGAAGCAGCATTAGTAATCTTAACCTGTTCATCTGTTAGATATACTGTACTAATAGTAAGAGTACTAGAAGAAGTAGGAAGCTTAGAAAAAGTAACAGTTACATCAGAATTATTGGGATATACATATTTCTCTCCCAATACAACAGAAGAAGAAGTAGTAGCAGATTCTTTAGAAGTAACCCAAGTAGGTTTTACAGTTTCCTTAGGAACAGGAATATCCTTATCTAAAGTAGGCTCTGCAATCTCCTTAGGATCAGAAATACCCTCATCCAATATATCCTCAGATGTATCTATTGGAATATCTACCTGTGTTTCAGGTATTAATTCATCTAAAGCAAATATTGGAATTACAAATGATTGAACAAGAAGTGGAAGTAACAAAAGAACACTGAGAATTTGATTACTTCTCTTTTTGAAAAATTTGCGCATGTATACTACGCTAAAAATTTAATGAAAATATATATGATGGAGACAAACCAAACATATATGTATGCCCCAACATATATTAAGTTTCTCAATACAAATGATATATTATCGGATATTCGAAGTCAATATATTAAAAAATACCCTCTAACAACAAAAAGATATTTTTAGATTTAGATTTAGTAATTATTAAATGATGTAATACTCTAATAATACCAATGTAAAGTAAATTAACACTATCTATACCTATTAAAACAACAGTAACAAATACTAACCCCTTAGCCTTTTCTATAGGTAGTATATGGATACCAATATTGTAATTAGCTACTTCTTCATACCAACGATATTTATCTATGAAAGAATTTAATACTAGAGATATATGGTGGGATACACTTTCTGGTATGGAATTTAAGAATCCTGTTTCCTTAATGTGGATGATATAATCTATATATATGGTAGATATTAAATACTCCCAAAACCTGTATACTAACGGAGGAAATCTGAGAAGAATTATAGATGCTATTAATTTAAATAGCTTTGATACTGTTATTGATATAGGAGCAGGCAAAGGTGTAATAACACAAGAATTAGTAAAACATTGTGACAATGTAATAGCATATGAATTAGATCCAAGATATTTTGATATATTGGAAAAACTTTTTAAAGATAATCCCAATGTTATTTTAAGGAAAGAAGATTTCCTTACTTCCACTCTACCCAATAAAAAATACAAAGTATTTGCAAATATACCATTTTCTTTAACCTCAGATATTATCAACAAAATTACAGATATTGACTCTAGATTGGTTGAAGCATTCCTCTTTGTCCAAAAAGAATCTAGTGAAAGGTACATGGGGATCTTTAATAACACACAGATAGCCACAATCCTTTCTTCAACTTATGATTTATGTGTTATTGAGAATTTTGACAGGAGAGACTTTAACCCTATTCCTAATGTAGATGTTGTCTTACTTAGAATTACAAAAAAAGATAATCCTGAAACAGAAGTTAAATTATACAGAGACTTCGTAACATATATTTTTAACCAGATGAACGGTAATGTGCTAGACACATTAAAAAAGCTCTTTACATTTAATCAATTAAAATACATAAAAAAACAATTGAAAAGGAATGGCTATAATATACCCTCTGATATACCTTCTAAATATTATTTAGAAATATTCCAATATTTTAAAACTAATGGATTGGATTACAGAAAGAGAGTTGAAGGATATTATACAAAGCATATAAATCAACATTTGGGGAGGGAAAAAATAAACAGGACAAGAATATAAATAATGGTGGGCTATATTAAAGTGCATAGAACCTAAAAAATAGAACACATCTTACGAGGCATTAGTACCAGTACTATAAACTTTCTGATTATTTTGTTTTCATAAAGAGAGAGACTCTTAGAAGAGTCTTGTCTTCTGGTAATTGTATACCAATCTTCTTTAAGAATTCCATTTCAGCTTCTGCTTGTGCTTCGTTTCTTTCTCTTGTTAATTTTTTCTCTTCTTCCTGTATTTCATCTGCAACTTCAGGATGATCTTTTATATACAAGGATATATCCACTGGTCCGGTATTTTTCTCCTCGTGTTCTTCATCGATATATTGATCAGAGATTTCATATTTTTTTGCTAAACTATTTAACCATTCATCCAACTTTGTTTGTGCTTCAACAAGTTTGTGAGAGGTAATCATAAGTTCTGTATCTCCTGTTTCAAAGGAATGAAAAAATATACCACCTACCATCGTTTCATCGGTTAATTCAACCTGAGACATTACTTTTTCATCAATGTTATCATAAGTATGTGCAGTCTTACCTGTAATATTATTATTTGTGTCTAGAATTGGAACTTCAATTGGTATCCCACTTACAAGTTTTATATCTACAACTGTTCCAGCAGGTAAAGTATAATATCCTTGTTGTTCTATCCCATCAGTTATTTCTTGATATTCTGGAATTTCTCTTAAACCTTCTTCTATAGACATAGAATTTATAAAAATAAATTAACAATGAACATTATAATTTTTTAGTACATAAAGTCAAATAATGGTGGGCGATACGGGACTCGAACCTGTGACCTCCACAATGTCAATGTGATGCTCTAACCAGCTGAGCTAATCGCCCTCTTTAATATATATTTTACCATCTTTCTTTGTATTATGTATAATACAAATATGAATAACCAACTAACTAAAGAACAAAAAATACTCCTTAAAAAAGTATTTACTAAAACAATGAAACAATACAAACAAGCAATACTTAGATTACAACACTCCTAATGATTACCAAAGAAGAACTAAAATATATAGCCCAACTATTTTCCGAATACATGCTTAAAGAAATTAACAACGATCCAGGATACACAGTTAAAGATGAAGGAAGACTAGAAAGCTCTCTTGCACAACCATTTCAAAGTATTGAAGGAAAGGAACTATACCCTACTCTAGTAGATAAAGCAGCTATGTTGTATTACCTCTGTATTAAGAACCATCCATTTGAAGATGGAAACAAAAGAATGGGAATATTCTCCTTACTACTCTATCTCTACAAAAATGGATACTGGTTAGATACTACTAATGATGAGCTATTTGACATTACTGTATATACCGCATCTAGTAAGGTAGAAGATATGCAAGAGGTTGTAGAAAAGATAAAAGTATTTGTAGAAGAACACCTAGTTACTTCTTCTTAGTAAATTTTACAAGAGGTATTTTCCTTTTTAGCTCCTCTAAATCTATTCTTCCCTTGGAATCTCTTCTCTCTGCGATTTTTTTGTATTCATCTTGTATATATGGAAGAGAGCTTTCTAAAGGTTGAAGAATTATCTGTATCATATCTTTTTTTACGGGTATGGGAATCATTACTAACGCAAAACTACCACCCTCTATAAAATATACTCTTTGAGAAGAAATTTGGGTTAAAGGATATGTTTGAAACTCGTTTGAAATATTATTAATATAGATAGGCTCATGAATATCTACAGAATTTATGGTCAATAACTTAATTGGAGAATCCTGATCAACTTCTATTTTTCTTATGTATTTATCTATATCCTCTAAAGATATGCCATGTACATCTTGTGAGATAACATCAGATTCCACTCCATATTCATACATCTGATTTATATTATGAAGTATGAAATCTAATGCCTCTTGCTTAGCCCCTTCTTCTATACCTGTGTAATCATCTAATGACATTATCTTTTCTTAATAATTTTATCTATTAATCCATACTCCTTCGCCTCTTTAGCCGTGAAGTATTTATCTCTGTCTGCATCTTTTTCAATCTGCTTTACGCTCTTACCAGTTCTCTCTGAAAGGAACTCATACAAAAGCCTTTTGGTTTTAAGAATCTCCTCTGCCTCTATGGCAATATCACTAGCCTGACCCTCTACTCCACCAATTGGTTGATGAATATGTATCTTACTATTTGGAAGTGCAAATCTCTTTCCCTTTGTACCGTTTGCCAAAAGAACTGTACCCATGGATGCTGCCAGACCAACCACTATTGTAGATATGTCACACTTTATGTAGTTCATAGTATCTAGTATTGCCATACCTGCTGTAATCTGACCACCCTGGGAGTTTATGAACATCTGTATATCTTCTTTAGGATTCTCTTTTTCCAAGAAAAGTAGTTGTGCTACTACAGTATTTGCCATCTCTGTTTCAATTGGACCAGTTACAAATATTATTCTATCCTTAAGAAGTCTAGAGTATATGTCATATGCTCTCTCTCCATCTCTGTCTTTTTCAATTACTGTTGGTATTAAATACATATTTTAAAAAGATTGAATTAATCTTTATGTGTATCTCCTAAAACCTCTTTCTTAAAATGGTCAAAAGCTTTCTCTTTCTCATACACAGATTGAACATACTCTCTCCACTGAGGATTATCATATATACTTGCATCTCTATCCTTTGGTGCAGACTTTTTTATCTCTTCTATTCTTTCATTTAAATCTGCCTCAGATACAGAGATTTTGTTTTCCTTTTTGTAAATCTTTAAGAATACATCTGTTTCTAGAGCTTCTTTCGCATCCTTCTCCCATAGCTCTCTCATTTTCTCAATTGTAATGTTTTGTGCTTTCATAAATTCTTCTGGTTTAATGCCTCTCTGTTGCATATCGTGGATGAAAGATCGCTCTCGCTCACTTGCTTCAAACTGAACAGCTGGAAGTGGTATCTCAATATTTGAAAGTTTGATTGCTTGTTCCAATGCTTCCTCTTCTCTCTTGTGTATTAGCATGTGTTCTTTTTGTTCCTTTAGGATTTTTTTAATATATTTTTTTAGTGATTCAAGATTTTCTATCTTTTCAATCTTTAACATCTTCGCAATCTCTACTGCCCATTTGTCATTAACCTCTTTTTCCTTTGTTTCTCTGTTCTTTTTAATATCTTCAATTGCGGTATCTATCTCCTTGTTTGTAATATTTACTTCTTCTTTTGTAATCTTAATCTTTTTCATATTCCCAAGCTTAAACTCTGGAAGTACTGTAATTGCAATTGTAAACTCCACATCCTCTCCATCTTCTAACTTTGGCAAATCTTTGTATGTAGGAGGTGCAATTGGTGCAATATTTTCCTTTTGTATTGCCGTATTAATGTAAAGAGGTGCTAGTTTGTCTAGTGTCTCTATCTTTAAACCACTCTTCATATCACTTTCGAGTAGATCTGTTGGGACTTTACCCTTTCTAAAACCTTTCAAGTTAGTATCTTTGATATAGTCTTTTAGAAGGATATTGTAACTCTCTTGGAAGTTATCTTTAGGGATTGTAATTTTTAATTCTACTGTATCTTTAGATATGTCTTTTCTTTCGTAAAAATTCTCCATGTATTTGGTATTTAAATTAGTAAATTTGTGTGAAAAGTCTACACTTTTTTGTATAGTTTGTCTAGTTTAGCAGTTACCACCAAGCGTTTATGGTTAGTCCATAGCGGAGTACAGGTAATTAATGTAACTCTGTAGTCGTCGGTTTGCATCAAAACGGATGTGTCATTTGGACTTACCTCTTTTATATTTGTAACAATGTAAGTGTACTCCCCTCCTTCTCCTTGTATGAGTATATTGTCACCTACTTTTACTTTGTCTAAGTTAAAGAAAGTGTTCTTTGCAGGAGGTAGATACTGAAAACGATGGGCAATTATTACGGAGTTTCCTTTGGTTCCGGGATATACCGAGGTGGGAAAATGCCAGAAGCCACGCATCATGGTTTCGGAGCTTAAACCTTGAGATATGTATCCCTCTATGTTTGCAGACTCTATGATTACTTTTGTTTTTGTATCTTCCAACAAAGTGTCTTTAAGGACAAGATTTTCTGCTTTCAGAGATTCCTCTATACTATCTGCACCTAAAACCTCTTGTGTAAATACATCTGCACTTGGAGATATTTTGGTTAAAAGATTGATGGAAATCTGTTTTGAAAAACGATATATGTCGAAAGAATTTTTCTTCATGAGGATATCATTGTAGATTGGGTATACTAGGAAGTATACAAGTGGAACTACTGCTAATAGTAGAAGAAGCCCTGTTACTGTTATTTTTAATCCTTTACTCATATCGTCAAAGATAGTTGCATTAATTTATGTATTATACTATCCTAGAAGAAGAAGGTATATAAATTTTAATATAGGTTTAGCGTGGCAAAGAAAAAATCTAAATCTAGTATACAAACTGCACCAAAAAATATTTCAAAGAAAAAGGAGTCTATGCTCTCTAAGGTAGAGATAAAGAAACCCCAAGATCAAGAAAGAATCTCAAGAATAGTTGGGACAATCTTTATTGTTCTTGGAGTTCTCCTAATATCTTTTGGAATATACTCGTTTGTTAAATATAATAGAAATCCAGAGATGAATACTACATATGAATCTCCTGTGATGGTAGGTGTAAATGAATTAACAAAGGAAGATTCTGTTGTAATTCGTGGTTCTGCAAGTGGATATGACCAGGTGTTCATATATGTAGATGGAGAAGAAATTGAAAGAGTAAAAGTTGCTAAAGATGGGTCGTATGAATATACACTAAATCTTGTAGATGAGGGTAAATATGCTGTAACAGTTGCAGGTGTAAAGGGATTCCCAAGAAGGTATATCTCTCCTGTTTCAGAAACCCTCTATGTAACCATAGATAAAACAGCACCTACAATATCCAAGATTAAATATCCTAGTGAGGTTGGGACTGAGACATTCTCTTTAACTGGAGTTGTAGAACCAAATGCAGAGGTTACTGTTAAAAGAGGAACAGGACTTTACAGAGCAACATGTGATGAAAATGGTAATTTCAAAATATCTGGAATAGTTCTAGAGAAAGGACCAAATGTATTTAACATAGAGCTTAAAGATGAGGCTGGAAATGAGACAAAGGTAGAGGAGAAAGTTAGAGTAATATACTCAGAAGACAGTAGTGTTAATGGAGAGGCTGTTGACGATACCTCCATCCCAGTAGCTGCTGGTGAATTAGATGAAGCAATGTCTGTTTTGTTTGGAAACAAATTGATGATACTATTTGGTATTTTGGCTTTGATTGGAATGTTTTCAAGTACAGGAGTTCTGTTGTACAAAAACAGAAAGGCTTAGTTTTCAGAGGGGAGTTTAAATACTCCCCTTTTCTCTAGTACATGTGAGTAAATAATTGGTATAATTATATCAGTAAATTTTTTTACATATTGAATGAAAAAAATATTTTCTTTTGGAGATAATAGTAAAGAATTAAAAGAAGAAGTTCAAAACAGAAAAGAACTCGCAGAGGTTCTAGATTATCAAAGGAAAGAGGGAGATAGAAGACCTCTTGTTGTTGTAGAGTTCTCTTGGAAGATAATTTTGCTTTTTCTTTTACTTCTTGCAGTAATATTCTGGGGTAAACAGCTTTCAAGAATAGTTATTTTTGTATTCTTAGGATTCATATTTATGACAGCGGCAAAGCCTGTTGTAGATTGGTTTATGAGTAAGAAAATATCTAAAGGTTGGTCTGTATTCCTTACCTATTTTCTTGGGATTTTGGTATTTTTAGGATTATTCTCAATCGTTATAATACCTTTCATAAATCAGCTATCAGAGTTTATAGCAGTGTTCCCAACTTGGATTTCTCAAGAGGTTGCAAATTTCAAGGGAATTTCTTTTGGTGGTCTTTCATTAGATGCAAATGCAGTCTCAACATATGTAACAGATTTCTTCAAGAATCTTCCTGCGGCGGATGGTTTTAAAAGTATAACAGATGCACTTTCTTCATTCTTTAGTACTACAACACTTGTTATTACAGCTTTGATTTTTTCTGTGTATATGGTATTAGAATACGATTCCCTCTTAGAGTTTGGACTAATTAGAATTACAGCAGACGAAAAAAGAGAGAGGGTAAAGAAATTGTTTGTAGATGTACAGAAAAAATTAGGAAAATGGATTCTTGGACAAATAACGGTAAGTACAATCGCTGGAATTGTCGGATTAATAATACTTTCCATTGTTAAAGTTCCATTTGCACTTCCTCTGGCTGTTTTCATAGCACTTCTTGATGCAGTTCCAAATGTTGGTGCAACAATTGGACTTATCCCAGCAATAATTGTTGCCTTAATTACGGTTGGACCTGTCGGGACAATCATTATAATTATAGTTTCAATTGTGTATCAGCAAATAGAGAATAACTTCATAGTGCCAAGAATTATGGGAAATGCAGTTGGTATTAAGCCAGTCATAGTTATGCTTGGTGTAGTAAGTGCCCTACTCCTCTTCGGAATTGTTGGAGCATTAATAGCAGTACCCGTTATGGTTTTGGCAAAAATAGTTTACGAATTTTACATAGACTTGCAAAAATTAAAAGCTAAAGGTATCGTTTAAGTAGTATATAACCATTATTTAACTGCCCAATATACGAATGGAAAATACCGATGTAAAAAAGAGCAATGTATTCTTTTTTGAAGATTTCTCATCTAAAGATTTAAATGAAAATAGAGTTGGTAGAAAAGGATTAAGCCTTTTTCAGCTTAAGGATATGGATGTTCCAGTTCCAGATTTTTTTGTTATTTCCAGTAAAGTATTTTTAGATTTCTGTGTTAAAGCACTCTCTTCTGAAGAGAAGAAATTACTTGAGAAAGGCAGAAATCCAGAGGGAGAAGAGATTGAATTAGCCTTTTTGAAAAACAATTTCGAGAAAGAGGTTGAAGAAGAAATTTTAAGTGCATATACAAGACTCTCAGGATTTTCAGATGCTTGGGTTTCTGTAAGATCTTCTGTAGTATTTCCTGAAAACAAAGAGGTCTCCTTTAGTGGAATATTTGCTACTGAATTAAATGTCAGACATTTTGCAGATCTTTTGGATGCAGTAAAAAGGGTATATGCATCTCTGTTTACAGATGATGTTGTGGCATATGCCTCCAAGATGGATGTAGATTTGTCAGAGGTCAAACTGTCTGTTGTAGTTCAAAAGATGGTTCAATCCGAAATCTCTGGCGTAGTATTTACAATTGACCCAATTACACAAGATGAAAGTAAGCTAAGTATAGAGGCTGTTTATGGTCTTGGAGATGTCATATCCCTTGGAGAAGTTACACCAGATTCATATACGCTTAACAAGAGAGATTTAAGTATTGTAGAAAAACACATAGCTCCACAGGAGTGGATGAAGGTTAGAACAATGAACAGAGGGAAAGGTGCAAGAGGCAATGAGGAGAAGATTAAAATTTCTAATGCTTGGAGTCATAGGCAGAAGTTAAATGACAAGGACATGCAAGAGATATCTAAGATTGCTTTAATAATTGAGAACAAATCTAGAGAAGTTCAGAATGTAGAATGGGTAATCTCTGGTGGTAAAGTATGGGTTTTACAGAACAAACCACTGTTTGCAGAGCACAGAGACAGAATTACAGTGGGAGATATGAGTATGGCAAAGAGAACACTAAGAGATGTAGTTGTTGCACTCCTAGAGAGGTATCGTAGCGAAGAGATG
Source organism: Candidatus Dojkabacteria bacterium (assembly GCA_035377085.1). Classification (GTDB taxonomy): domain Bacteria; phylum Patescibacteriota; class Dojkabacteria; order SC72; family SC72; genus JAKPKF01. The sequence continues at coordinate 14,065 of DAOSSC010000009.1, read as the reverse complement.
CTTCTCTCTCAGGCTATGTCTGAGGCTCAGAGAATTGTTCAAAAGAGTAGCAACGAGGCAGTAAACAATTTTGAAAAGCTAGTAAGTGTTGCAAAGCAAAAGACAGAAGAGATTAGAGAAAACAAAACTGAGCGTAGTGATTTTGTTCTCTCTGGTATAGGGGCAAGTTTTGGAATTGCAGTTGGGAAAATCACAGTGGTAGATGAATTTGTAAATAGACAATTTAACAGTAGTGATATTTTACTTGTAAAGAGATATTCCTCTGAAATGGAATCCATGATTATCTCCTGTGGAGGTGTCATCATGGAAACAGGAGGATTAACAAGCGACACAGCTATTCTTTGTAGAGAATGCAAGATACCAGCAATTGTTGGAGCCCAAGGGGCATCTGAAATTCTTAAGGATGGGGATATGGTTCGAGTAGATGGAAATACTGGCAGTATATACAAAGAGGTAGAAAGAAAAGAAGAAACGCTACATCCCGTTGTAGAAGCATACGGAGATGGGAGTGTTGTAAGTGTAGATCTTTTGAAGAAGGACGAAGAGGTAAAGGTTGAGGAGGAGAAGCCAAGTCTTCTAATTCCAAGAGATACTACTCTTTCCCCCTCTGCTACAAAAGTCTTCTCCATGTGTACTCTCCCTGCTAAGGATATGTTAGACAAGGTTGGAAATTCAAATGGTATTGTCTATGTAGATTTAGATGAAATAATGCTCGCAGATGGAAGACATATACTCTCACATGTAGAACAGAAGAAATTTGTAGATTACTCTACTAAGATATCTGAGAAGATATTAGAATATGTAGATTTAGCACAGGGTGATGAAGTAGTTCTTTCGATAGGCTCTGGTACTGTTGGTCAATTTAAAGCTCTTGTTGGAGGAAAAGAGTTTGAAAACAATGCTCTTTCAGATGAGGTCTTTGGTGGAACACACTATATAAATAATTTAGAGATGTTAAGACGAGTTCTTAAGATAGTAAAGAGAGTTAGAAATATATACAAGAAAAGAAATGTATCATTGGGTATACATGCTCCAATGAATGAAGATATTATGAAAGAGTTCAAAAAGATTCTTTTAGGAGAGAAACTTCGAAGAAGTTCATCCTTTAGTATCTATGCAATACTGGATAACCCATCTGAAGTTATACTTGCAGATGAAATTGTGGCTACGAAGATAGATGGCTTAATTCTTAACATGCCAAGAATTGTTAAACAGATGCAAGGTATTAAACTAGATGCCAAGAATGCTAAGTATGACTTAGGAAGAAATAGTGTGTTTAAGGTAGTTGAGAATATTATAGAAGTTGTAAAAGACAGAGAAGCTAAAATCATCGTTATAGTAGAAGATAGTAATTCTCTTTTAAGGTTCTGTGTTCAATCAGGAGTGTATGGAGTTGCTGTTTTACCAGAGGATATCGTAGAAGCAAGAAAAGCAGTCTCAGATGAAGAAACAAAATTAATACTAGGTAAATAACCTGTAGTCTAAATATCCCTTTTCGTGATATACTTTTTCTCACATGGAAGATACACCTATGATGAAACAATATCTGGGTTTTAAGAAACAATACCCAGATAAAATACTACTTTACAGAATGGGAGATTTCTTTGAAACATTTGGTGAAGATGCAAAAATTACCTCTAAAGTATTAAACATTACCCTTACGACCAGAGACAAAAAAAACAACCCTACTCCACTTGCAGGATTTCCACACAAGGCCATAGACCAGTACCTACCCAAATTCATAGAAAGTGGTTACTGTGTAGTTGTAGTTGACCAATTAGAAGATCCTAAATTTGCTAAAGGTATAGTTAAAAGAGGCATAACAAGAATAGTTACCCCAGGAACTCTAGATGGAGAAAGAGCAAAAAGTTCTAAAAACCAGTACCTTGCTGCATTCTTCAAAGAAAAAGACTTTACCTCTGTTGCTCTCTGTGATGTCTCTACTGGAGAGTTTCTCTTAGTATCTGGAAACAACAAAAAAGATTTAGCAAGCAGAATACTTACCTCGTATGATCCAGAAGAAATTCTTCTTGTAGAAGGAGAGGAGAATTTTAAATTTGATGATAAGCCAGTACATTTTGTTTCCAAAGGGCTGCGAAAGAAAGAGTACTCTGAAGAAGTATGTAAAGATTTTTTTGATTTAAAAAGCATTGAAAATCTAGGTTTAGAAAATGAAACCTTGGAAGTAGTTTCTGTTGCTATGGTTTTGGAATATATCAAAGAGACACAGCTAATGTCTCCAAAACATATCCAGAAGCCAAGGAAGATTAGTATAGACAATACAATGATACTAGATAAGGCCACTATACGAAATCTAGAATTAATTAGAAATGCCTACTCTGGAGATATATCCAACTCTTTGCTAAGTATATTAGATGAGACCTCTACTCCAATGGGTAAGAGATTACTCTTCTCATGGATTTTAAATCCATTGTTAGACAAAAAAAGTATTGAGGAAAGATTAGATAAAGTAGACAAATTATTTGCAAACAGAAATGGTCTAGAACAAATTAGAGAGAAATTAAATGAAATAGGAGATGTAGAGCGTATTGTTGGGAAAATTGGTCTTGGAAGAGTTAATGCTAGAGACTTCAATTCGTTACAACTTTCTCTGAAGAACTTCTTAGAGATTACAGATATTCTAAAAAAAGATTTCAATATATCTTTTGACATTGACGAGAAATTAGTAAAAGGATTAATTGAAAAAATAGAAAAAACAATTTCTGACTCTCCCCCACTCACAATCTTAGAAGGAGACATATTAAAGACAGGATTTAACAAAGAGGTAGATGAATTAAGATCACTTGCAGGAGATAGTAAAACATGGCTAGCAGAATTCGAAGCAAAGGAGAAGAAAGACACAGGTATACCTTCTTTGAAAATTAGCTTTAACAATGTCTTTGGGTACTACATAGAAGTTACAAATGCACAAAAAGAAAAGGTCCCAGAGAGATATATTAGGAAGCAAACTCTAGTAAATGCAGAAAGATATATTACTGAAGAGCTTAAAGAGAAAGAGAATATTATTCTTAATGCTCAGGAGAAAGTTTGTACATTAGAATATAATCTGTTCTGTGAATTTAGAGATTCATTCTTTCCAGTATTAAATGATTTGCAAAAATACTCTAATTATCTTTCAAATATAGATGTACTTGCTAATTTTGCATATGTTGCACACAAGAACAATTACTGTAAACCAGAGATCTTTGAAATGGGTGAAAAAGATGGAATTATCATGATTGAGAAGGGAAGACATCCTATTATTGAGAATATTGTAGAGGAGGAATTTATCTCTAATAACACAGAATTGGATTCCAAAGAAAACCGTATGTGCATTCTAACAGGACCAAATATGTCTGGGAAGTCCACATATATTAGACAGGTTGCTATTATTATTCTCATGGCACAAATTGGATGCTTTGTACCAGCACATAGTGCAAAGATATCTCTAGTAGACAGAATATTTACAAGAGTTGGAGCATCAGATGACTTAGCAAGAGGGAGAAGTACCTTCATGGTAGAAATGGACGAAGCTGCAAATATTGTAAACAATGCAACCAAGTACAGCTTAATTGTTCTTGATGAAATTGGTAGAGGCACTAGTACTTATGATGGTGTAAGCATAGCTTGGGCACTAGCAGAGTATCTAATCACAGAGGTTCAAGCTAGAACACTTTTTGCTACACACTATCATGAGCTTCTCAAGCTAGAGGAAAAATATCCAGAGAGTGTAAAAAACTACAATGTCATGGTTGAAGAAAATGTAGAAGAAGGTACAGTCATATTTTTAAGGAAGATTATCAAGGGTGGTACAGACAGAAGTTATGGAATATATGTTGCAAAAATGGCTGGCCTACCAAACAAGGTGATTAATAGAGCCAACGAAATACTGGAAAGCTTCGAACAAGAGAGTATGTTTGTCAAAAAAAATGAGCTAAGAGATATTAATGTACTGAATTCAACAAAAGGTGTTGGCAAAAACGGTAATTCAGGATTTCAGTATCCACTATTTACTGCTAAAGACTCCGAGATTGAAAAAGAAATACAATCGCTTGATTTGGATAACCTAACTCCAATTGAAGCATTAAACAAGATAGTCAGTTGGAAAAAGAAAATTTAAACAGATATATAATATCCAAAACCATTTCTGTTCTTTACCAGATTCACACCTGTATGTTTAAATATTTTTTTGCGCAACCGAGATATATTGACAGTTAAATATGCCAGAGAGATTTCTTTACCGATTGTATTAGACAGATGATAGATTAACTCTTCTTTACTGCAGACAGAATTTTTCTTAAGAAGATATTGTAAGATCAGCATCTCAGTTTTAGTTAGAAATATCTTACATCCTTTGTATATAACATAGTTACAATTCAAATAGAGAGAAATTCCCCTATCCTTAAGAACAACCCCATCTGGTTCTGGTATTAAATGAAGAATTCTCGCAATAGTTGGAACAAGAAAGATATTAATACTAGAGACAGAAAAAAGATTTTGGATACAATATCTATAATATTTTAAAATGTCAGATTGAGTAATTTCTTCGAGGAAAATAATTGTTAAGTCAGAGTAATTCTTTCTAAAAATTGTAAGAAAAAGAGTATTGTATTGTAAACAATCTGTTCTTTCTATGTTACTATCTATAATGATGGCTAAAAGGTGATCTTCTTCAATATTTCCTATGGCCGAAGATATGTTTTTACAATGTAGAATCGTTCCATACTGTTGTATATTCTCTCTTACAATCTGACAAAAAGATTGTGAGTTAGAAAGAACTAAAAATCTTGTTTGTTTGAGATTTTTCATACCTAAATATTTTAAAGCCAACAACCTTACAAAAAGATTACAGAAAGTAATTATTCAGGCTTGAAAGTTTAAGTCAATTCAGATATATTAAAGTATTAATTAATGTAAGATTCTCAATGAGATATAGTGTAGGTATAACGAATAGTTCTAGAAGGAGAAATGGATCTACATCTAGCGATAGATTTCTCAAAAGGATGGATTTTGCGAGATATAACAACTTCAAGAAGTATAATTCAACGAATATTAATAAAAGAACAAAGTCAAACCAAGGTCCTAATACAGCAGGAAAAGTGACACCTTCCAAAAAGAAGTTCAAAAAAGCACTATATATTTTTGTTGGTGTCGGGTTCTTTTTGGTTTGTATTGCTTTACTTGGCTTGGGTCTGTATCTTAAAAATTTGCAAAGTTCCCTACCCTCTCCAGATGAGCTAGTTGAGAGAACTTCCGACCAGAGTACACAGATCTTTGATAGAAATGGGAAGCTTCTTTATACAGTATATGGGGATCAAAACAGAGAGTTTGTTTCAATAGATAAGGTGCAAGAGCATACAAAATGGGCTGTTTTAGCAGCTGAGGATATTGAGTTCTACCAGCATAAAGGTGTTGATTACATGGGTATTGCGAGAGCAGTAATACAGAATTTTACAGCTGGAACAGTTGTTAGAGGTGCAAGTACAATTACACAGCAATTGGTTAAGACAACAATTTTGTATGATGTTCTAGGAGAGGAAGCCTACAAGCAAACATACTCAAGAAAGATTAAAGAGGTCTTGATTACAATGCAGGTAGAACAGTCTTTCTCTAAGGATGAGATTTTACAGATGTATATGAATGAGATTCCTTTGGGAGGTGTTAACTACGGATTTGAAGCTGCAGCAAATGCATATTTTGGAAAGAATGTAGAAGATTTGGATCTTGCAGAAAGTGCTCTAATTGCTGGTCTTATACAGAGTCCAGGAATCTACTCTCCTTTGTACGGTACTAATCCAGATTTAGCAAAAGTAAGACAAACTTATGTGTTAGACCAGATGTTAAAACACAAGAATCTGACTGGTGTTACAGAGGAAGAGATACAAGCTGCTAAGGACCAAGAATTGGTTTACAACACAAAGAGAATTGATATTAAAGCTCCACATTTTGTTTTCTATGTTAAGAGCCTTTTAGAGAAAGAATTTGGTGTAGATCGTGTTGAAAGAGGTGGATTAAAAGTTACAACCTCTCTTGATTACTCTATTCAGCAGATAGCAGAAGAAGAGATTGCCAAAGGTGTAGATAATGCAAAAAGATATAATGTACATAATGGCTCTATGGTGGTTATAGATCCTAAAACTGGACAACTTCTTGCTATGGTTGGTTCTGTAGATTATTGGAAT
>DAOSSC010000009.1:0-7783 GCA_035377085.1 Candidatus Dojkabacteria bacterium | reverse complement strand
GAGATATTAAAGGAAGCAGGTGAAAATAAAGGACAGAGAATATTTGACGAGAAAGAGATATATCTTCTTAACTGGATGCTTTGTGATTTAGGTGGTATGAATGATAGACCTAATAATTCAAAATATACTGTCAATGGAAAGAGAGTCTGTGGAAAAACAGGAACAACAGATGGTCCAAAGGATTTAACAACAATTCTCTATCACCCTAGTTTAGTCGTTGGGGTGTGGAATGGAAACAATAATAATCAAGTACTTCCAGGTGCATGGGGTTCAATTGTACCTCTAGGGATTGCTAATTCATTCATGACAAGAGTAGCGTCGAGATATGCACCATCTACCTACAATAGGCCTGCAGGAGTTCTCTCAACCGTAGTATGTACAGATACAGGTGCTACTCCAGCCGATGGTGTCGATTGTAAAAAAGAGGCATCAGTATATATTTCTGGTAGAGCACCACAGGTAGATAACAGAAAAGTATATGAGATATGTAAGTCTAATGGATTAATACCAGAGAACTTAGAAGCTGCAAGAAAATATGGTTTAACAACGACAAAAATTGTTCTATCAACTACTTTGGAGAATCAATACCAAAGAGATGCATATATGAAATATTTGTTAAGCATTAAAAATTCCCCATACCTTCCGAAAGAACCAGCTACAGGGATATGTCCATTGCCTTTGGGCCCAGACAATGCTCCGTTACTCGAATTGACAACTCCAGTTAATGCCCAGAAAGTTGTAAAAGGAACAAATCTTGAGATATCTGGTTCTGTAAGTGTTATGGAAAGCATCGCTACCTTTGAAGCTAAGTTTGATGGTACTAACATTGTAGGTAGTGCTGTTAGTGCAAATGGAACTTTTGTGATTAATTATTTTGTAGATCCATCTGTAGCTCTTGGAAATCATACAGTTACAGTAACGGTAATAGATAATCTGGGGAAAACTACTACTAAGAGTGTAGTTATTGAGGTAGTAGCAAATGGGGGGGCTCAGATAATGCCAGAATGAAATTTATCTTTCAAATTCTTTCCAATCTTTCCAATGATTTCTGTTATATCTTTATTATCTAGAGTTTTATGAAAGTTTCTAAGATTTAATCTAAAAGTAATTCTCTTTTTTCCATCTTCTTTGTCTTTTGAGTAAATATCTATACATGTAACTTCTCCCCACAGATCTCCTCTATTTACAATTTTTCGTATCTCGTTTTCTAAATCTATATATTTGATATCTCTATCTACCTCTACACAAAGATCTTTGATACTAGACGGATATTTAGGAACCTCTTGGTAGATCTTTGTTTCAGGTTCTATACTTAGCAAAGAGTTAAGATCTATCTCAAGACCAGCAGAGTATACTGGTAGTTTAAAATTATTTTTTACTAGAGTACTAAACTCCCCTATTACACCAAGGATTTGTTGTTTGTATGTAATTAATGCTGCTCTATTTGGTTCAAATGAATAAACCAAGTTTTTAATATTTGATGGAAGATCTTTTTCGCTGCTTTCTGAAACCAAAGTATACTGTATGTCTTCGATATGTAGCGTATCAAGGATTTTGTTCAGATATCTTTTTGCTAAGTAAAAAGCAGATGTATCAGAAGTATTGGTAGAATCTATCATTACTGTAGAGAGATACCATGATTCTAATGGGAGTCCTGTACCATCTGTTAGATTTCTTTGATGGGCTATATTCATTTCAAAAAGTACAAACCTGTTAAATCCTCTTTGAATATTTTCTTCACTCTTAGTGAGTAAAGAGGATATTAATGAGGTTCGCATAAGTGAAAGCTCTGGGGCTAGAGCGTTCTTAATTCTGAATGCTAATTCTGGATCTTGGTTACATTTTTTTAATGTTTCAATATTTGTAAAGCTGTATGTATCTGTCTCGTTAGCACCGCTATTTGAAAGAATTTCCCGTATTTTTCTCTTAAGATTGTAAAGCTCATTAGCTCTAGATGGTTGAATATCTCTCACAGGCAAAGATATTGGGATATTGTTGTAGCCATATATTCTTCCTATGTCCTCAAATATATCTTCTTTAATATCTATATCCATTCTCCAGTACGGAATTTGTACTTTGATATCTTCCTTCTCTTTCTTATCTACTTTGTATTCCATATTTGAAAGGATTGTTTCGACAGTATCTCTTGTAAGTTTAGTTCCTAGCAGTGTATTCAGAGAGTCTAGAGAGAAAGAAAGAGATTTATTATCTAGTGGTAATGGATATATATCTACAATCTCAGAAGCTAAGGAAGCCCCAGAGAGCTCCTTGATGAGCTCTACTGCCTTTATTAATGTAGGAATGCAAGTATATGGATTGATTGCATGTTTAAACTTTGTAGCAGCTTCTGTGGAGATACCAAGTCTCATGGAAGTTTTTCTAATGGATGTCTTGTCAAAATTAGCACACTCAAGTACGATTCTTTTTGTACTTTCGTCTACTTGAGTATCACTACCACCAATAATACCTGCTATTGCTATTGGATTTGTACTATCTGCAATTACCATTGAGTCCTCATCTAGTTCATAGAGTTTATTATCTAGGGCAAGTATTTTTTCTCCGACTTTTGCCATACGAATATTTATATTTGCGACTCCTTTTGCATTTGGGTCATTTTTTACTAGTTTGTCATAGTCAAATGCATGAAGAGGTTGTCCAATTAGATGGGAGAGGTAGTTTGTAATATCTACGATATTATTTACAGATGCAATTCCAGATTTAATGAGAAAAGATTTTAACCATATGGGTGACTGCTCAATCTTAATATTGTCAAGAGAGATTGCTGTATATCTTGGACATAGTGCCTCTGCATCGTTGGTTATATTGATATTTAAACAGCTTGTTTCTTCTGTATAGTGTATGTTGTCCTCTGTGTACCACTTTGGTGATTCAAACCGATTGTTTGTAATAGCAGAGAGTTCTCTCGCTAATCCAAGTATCCCGAATAGATCTCCTCTGTTGGTTAATGCTTTGTTTTCTATATCTACAACTGTATCGTCTAGTTCGTAGTATTTTGAGAAACTCTCTCCAACTGGAGCATCTTTAGGAAGTCTTAGAACATGGGTGTAATCTGGTCCAATGTTTAATTCTTTCTCAGCACCCATCATACCATTGGATTCAATGCCTCGCATTTTTCTTTTTGAAATTACCACAGGTTGAACTTCTGTATATATGGTGTATGGAACTTTACTACCTGGTCTTAGATACACCACTTTGTCACCAATCTCGAGAGTTTTGTCCCCTGCTAAGACTTGTATTAATTTGTCTTTACCATCTGAAATTTTGTAAACACCTAATTTATCTGCATTTGGATGCTCTTGTTTCTCAATTATTTCTGCAATGACAATATCTTTGTAATCGTTTCTTAAGTCGTGGAAGTCTTCTACCTGTCCAATGTGCTCAGATATTAATTTAACAATTTCCTTGTCTTCTAGCTCTACTCCGCTTAGTTTTTTTAGTAAATTAATGGATGCTTTCATATTAGAATTGTCTGAGGAAATTAAGATTAGAGTCTCTAAGAAGACGGATGTCTTTTATTCCAAGTTTAATCATTGTTAATCTATCTACACCAAATCCCCATGCAAAGCCAGAATATATGTCTGGGTCGATCCCTCCCTGCTTGAGAACATTAGGATGAATCATTCCACATCCCATTAACTCTATCCAACCAGAGTGATTACATGTTGAACATCCTACTTTGTCACAGAAAGGACAGCTAATTATAAATTCACAATCTGGTTCTGTGAATGGAAAGAAAGCTGGTTGTATTTTTACTTCTAATTCTTTTTCGAGATACGCTTCTAGAAATGTTTTTATAGTTGCTTGCATATTTGCAAGTGAAATTCCTTTGTCAACATAAATGCCCTCTATTTGGTAAAAAGTATGTTCATGACTAGCATCTGTTGCTTCGTTTCTAAAGCATCTCCCAGGAAGTACTACTCTAATTGGTGGAGGGCCGAATTTCTTTAATGCTCTGTTTTGCATTGTAGAGGTATGTGCTGGTAGTACAAAACCGTCCTCTGTCCAGAAGGTGTCATACATGTCTCTTGCAGGATGTCCTTTAGGAAAATTGAGGGATTCAAACATATGGTAGTCATCGTCAATTTGTCTGCTTTCCAGTATGTCAAAACCCATATCTTTAAATATATCTGTAAATATTTCTACTTCTTTATGTAGTGGATGTTTAGAACCTTTTAAATCTAAAATCTCAGGCAATTTGTCTGAAGGTGTATTTATGTCAAAGGGTGCTGTTGGGTCAATCTTTTTGCTTGTATGTATTTTCTCTTCTTGTAATTTTTTCTTTTGGAGAATATCGTTACAAATGTTTTTTATTTCATTTATCTGTTTCCCATACTCTGCCCTATCCTTTTTGTCTATGGTGGTGATATCTTTTAGTGCAAGTGTAACAAGACCTTTTGTTCCAAGATATTTTTCTTTGAATTCAGAGTAAGTACTGTTGCTTTCTAATATCTCGGTTTTTATCTTTTCTAAAGTCTTTAATGTATGCATGCTTCTTATATTGTATATTTTTATCTTAAAAAGAAAAAGGACTCCTTGTAGAGTCCTTTAAATGTCAAAAATCAAGGTACTCTACAGAGATGTTACTATAAAGGAAAATACTTCTGGATTATTGTATGCGATGTCTGCTAGTACCATTCTATTTAATGTACTCCCTTTTTTCTTAAGACCATCGATTAAATCATTGTATTGAATATTATTATTCTTGCAAGCTGCATTTATTCTGGAAATCCATACTCTTCTCATCTCACTTGCTTTTCTCTGTCTGTGATTGTATGCATACTGCCCTGCGTGAAGATATGCCTCGTGTGCAACCTTGTAAAGGTTGCTCTTTGTCATTCTATATCCTTTTGTTGATGCTAGGACTTTATTATGTTTTCTACTTCTTACTTTTCCACCTTTTACTCTCATGTTTGTATATCTAGATGTTAACTATTTTTCTTCTAATCTTTCTATCATTAGTTTTACCAACAATGGCATTAGAAAGCTGTCTTCTCTTAGATCTTGAAGATCTTTTTGTCTTCAAATGACCCTGGTGACTTTGCTTATATCTTAATTTCGGCTTTCTGTTCCCCCTCGGGTTGGATAGCCTGATTCTTTTCTTCGCTGTTTTGTTTGTTTTTTGTCTTGCCATCTGATTTAAAAGTAATTGAAATTCTGTTTCCTTCACTCTTTGGTTCGGCTTCGATACTACTATAATCCGCAAAATTAGTCAATATTTCAGTAAAAACAGACCTTGCTTGATCCATACTCTGTCTACCTTTTTTGACCATGGTCAATCTAACAGGGTGTCCTTTAAGAAGAAACTCTTTAGCTCTTTTAATTCTGTAGTCTGTATCACCCACATCCATTACTGGAGTGAATCTAAATTCTTTCTGCTCTTTCATTTTTCCTCCCTTGTTCATTCTTTTTTTCTTGTTCTGCTCGTAAAGATACTTGGAGAAGTTCATTATTCTGCATACCGGTGGTTTAGCACTTGAACCTACCTCTACCAGATCTAATCCTGCTTCTAGTGCTAACTTTTTTGCTTGCTCTGTATCTACAATTCCTAAATTTTCTCCTTTGTCATCTATTAATTGTACCTGTGGTACACGAATGTAATTATTTACTCGGGGACCGAAATCTTTTTTAAGCTCTCTTTTCTCTTCGTAAGACATTAAATATATATTGTATTAATTTAAATACCAGAGTTAGTTCCCTTTGTTCGGACTTCCTCTTTTAATGTGTCTATGAATTCTTGTATTTTCATCAAACCATGTTCATTGCTTTTTCTAGCTCTAATGGAGACAGTTTGGGTATCTACTTCTTTATCTCCAAGGATTAGTATGTAGGGGATTTTTAGCTTCTCTGAATCCCTGATTTTTGATTGCATACTCTTGTTTCTGTCATCTATTTTTACTCTTAGATGTGCTTCTTTAATACTTGCGTAGACCTGTTTGGCATAGTCGTTGTGTTTCTCTGAAATTGGAACGATGTAAACCTGTTCAGGTGCAAGCCAAAGTGGGAAATCTCCACCATGATGCTCTATGAGGAAGGCGAAGAATCTTTCAAATGAGCCAATTAGTGCTCTGTGGATGATATATGGCTGTTTCTCTACTCCATCTTCATCTATATATTTAATGTCAAATTTCTCAGGGAGATTGAAATCTAACTGAATAGTTGAAATTGAGTCTTCTTTTCCAAAGACATTAACGGCTTGTACATCAATCTTTGGTCCATAGAAAGCAGCATCTCCTGGCATCTCTTCAAATTCTAATCCTCTGTTGTTAAGGACTTGTCTTAAAGTTTGTTCTGCAAATTCCCATCTCTTTGGATCTCCTGCATATTTGTCTGCTTTTTGCTCCCAGTCAGAGAGAGAGAGTCTAAATTTGTAATTGTCGAAGCCAACATCTTTGTAGAAAGTATCAAGTAAGTCTAATGTCTCATTAATTACGCTATCTAGTTGGTCAGGAGCACAGAAGATATGTGCATCATTTTGTGTAAAACCTCTAACTCTTTGTAATCCTTGTAATTCACCAGTTTTCTCATATCTATATACAGTACCAAACTCTCCAAGTTTGTATGGAAGATCCCTGTAGCTTTTAGGAGAGAGATTGTAAACCATCATTCCTGCTGGACAGTTCATTGGTTTAAGGTAGTAAGTTTCTTCATCAATCTTAATTGGTGGATACATAGAATCTTTATAGAAGTCTAAATGTCCAGAGGTTTTAAAGAGAATCTCTTTGTTAATATGTGGAGTTAAGATATGTAAGTATCCTGCCTCTTCTTCTAAGTCGAGCATATACTCTTCTAGAATTCTTCTAATTTTGTATCCTCTTGGAAGCCATACTGGTAATCCCTGTCCAATTTCTGGGATTATGGCAAAGAGTTCTAGCTGTTTTCCTAATTTTCTATGGTTTCTCTGTTCTGCGAGTTGCATTTTTGCAAGAGCATCTTTTAATTCCTCTTTTGTTTCAAATGCAGTTCCATATATTCTAGTTAACATTTTTTCTTTTTCATCACCTTTCCAGTAAGCTCCTGCAGTTTTTGTTAATTTTACAAACCCAATCTCTTTTGTGCTTTCAACATGAGGACCTCGACAAAGATCTGCAAAATCATTACTTCCTGTAATGTAGAAACTTAGCTCTTTGTCAGGGATTTCTTCAAGTAATTGTAATTTATATGTCTGGTCAGTTTTCTGTAAATATTCCTGAGCTTCTTTTCTCTTCATGAAAATTTGTTTGATTGGTAAATCCTGTTTAATTATCTCTTTCATCTCTTTCTCAATCTTTGGAAGATCTTCTTCTTCAAGAGGTTCAGAGAATTCAAAATCATAGTAGAAACCATTATCTATTGCAGGTCCTATCCCTAATTTAACATCAGGGTAAAGTTTAAGTACTGCCTGTGCCAATACATGGGAAGCTGAGTGTCTTATTTTTTCTAATTTTGATTTTTCTTCAACATTACTATTCATATATTTAAATCTAAAAGTTTATATTTAAGGGAAAAAGTCTCATTAAAAAAAGAGTTGTGTTGTAAAAACTGTTTTGCAGATTTTTTCTTTGTGCAGACCTGTTTTATTGTACATTTCCCTAATTCTATATTTTTCCAATTATTTTTGCAATTATCTCTTAGAATCAACGATAAATATTGATATACAGTTTAGACCAATTTCATAAGTTTCTAAAATTCTCATTTTGTCTATGGTTATCTTCTCAATTGGGTATCTCCTTGGGTGTTTAACAATGAGTGCTCCTTTGAAATGGTTTGTTTTAGGGTTTTGAAT
>DAOSSC010000008.1:5692-23757 GCA_035377085.1 Candidatus Dojkabacteria bacterium | reverse complement strand
CATTACTGGTAATGAGCAATCTGGGTATTTTAAAGTTTTGTTAGATGCTTTGAGTAAGTTAAGGAAAGATTTAGCAGAGAAAACAGTCCATATGTCGCATGGTATGGTTAAGCTACCTGGGGCAGAGAAAATGTCCAGTAGGAAAGGAAAAATCATAGATGCACAGTGGTTGTTAGATGAAACAAAGGACAAAGTACTTGCCATAATGGAGGAGAATGGTAAAGGTGGGAAGGAGAAAAATGCTGAAAAGATAGCCCAAGCCGCTATAAAATACGCTTTCCTGAAAGTAGGTGTGGGTAAGGATGTGATTTTTGATTTTGAAAAAAGTATTAGCTTCGACGGAGATACGGGACCATATCTTTTGTATGTGTATGCAAGGGGAAATTCGCTTCTTAAAGATTCGGATTTTAAGAATCTTGGAAACCTGTGTGTTGGGAGTTGTTTGGAGAATCCCTATACGAAGGAGTTACTTAGACAGATTAGCAAATACAGGGATAGTGTGCTTAACTCAGGTATCGGCTATTCTCCATCAATACTCTGCCAATATCTGTTCGATTTGGGACAGGAATTTAATAATTTTTACCAAAATGTTCGTATACTTGATGCCCAAGATGATGACAGGGTATTTCTTCTTAGTTTGGTAGAGGCCACTATGGTAACTATGAAAGAAGGACTAAATCTTTTGGGTATAGAGGTTGTAGAGAAGATGTAATTTGTTAAAAAGATATTATGTTAAAGGAATTTTTAAAGGATAGGTGGATTATCATTGTTGCATTGGTATATTTAATACTTCCAATAGATTTTGTAAGTGATGCTATACCTATGCTTGGTAATGTAGATGACTTTACTGTACTACTAGCTGGTTTAATCAAGGAGTATGCAGACTACAAGAAAGAGAAGAAGAGTAACGGGGTGTAGCTCAGATGGCTAGAGCGCTACGTTCGGGACGTAGAGGTCGCTCGTTCAAATCGAGTCACCCCGATATATTTAAACGAATATGAAAGAGGGTATAAAAAAAGAATACCCCCTAAGTCATCCGACAAAGGGGGTATTCCTATACTTTCATATTACCAAACTCTCCTTTTAAAATCAATAGCTCTTTAGATTTAGTTATAACCAGCGTTGTTTTGATTACTTTGCGTAAACTTGATTCCTTCTGAATTTTCACCAAGGCTTTTGTTTCTAACATTTTACATTGGCGTAAATCGATAATGATATTCGCAGACTGTTTTGAGGCACGCTGAATAGCATGCTCTATTGTGTATTTGCCACTCTCTCTTGGGGTTTTGATTTCCCACTTCTTACCACATATTTTAACATCAGGTGAATTATTATGCTTTGTCTTACTGATGGAAAGAAACAAGACATCGTAGCCTAAATTAGCAAAATAATCTGCTACTTGATTTTCGTTGTTATCAGGAGAGGCTCCGATTTGTTTGGTTATGACACCTTTCTTCATAAATACATTTTACCATACCATGGATACAGGTAGATTATTTACGACATACTTGCTAGTTGTCCACATGCCCCATTAATATCATTACCATGGGAATATCTAAGTGTATTATTAATACCTCTAGAATTAAGAATAGTTTGAAAATCCTCAACCCTTCTCTTTGTTGTAGCTTCAAAAGGAATATTATCTGACTTATTAAAATTAATCAGATTAACTAAACAAATCTGGTTCTTAAGTAACTTTGCTAACTCCTTTGCATGTTCTACTGAATCATTTACATCCTTTATTAATATATACTCATATGTAACCTTCTTGCCTTTCTTCTTTTGGTAGTCGATTAATACCTTCATCAAGTCATCTAACCTGTTATCCTTAGCCACTTTTGGCATCAGATATTCTCTTAACCTCTGGTTTGGTGCATGTAGGCTAATTGCTATCTTTACACCTGTATTTGCCTTAAAGAATTCTTTCAATTGTTCTATATATCCAACTGTAGAAAGGGTAATCCTTCTTCTACTCAGCCCAATTAACTCTGGATCTGTAAGTATCTTAATTGCATTCAAAACATTCTCAAGGTTAAGT
Source organism: Candidatus Dojkabacteria bacterium (assembly GCA_035377085.1). GTDB lineage: Bacteria > Patescibacteriota > Dojkabacteria > SC72 > SC72 > JAKPKF01. Next base: position 21,719 of record DAOSSC010000008.1, on the reverse strand, counting down.
AAAGGCTCTCCCATACCCATAAAAACGATATTTGTAACACTCTCGTTTTCCCTTGCTAATTTCCTTTTAAAATACATTACTTGATCAATTATCTCCTGTTCATCAAGGATCCTGTTGTTCTTCATCCTTCCTGTTGCACAGAATTTACATCCAACAGGACATCCACTCATACTACTTATGCAAATTGTTATTCTATCTTTGTTTCTCATCAGGACAGTTTCTACTGGGTATCCATCATATGTGTAGGAGAGAAGCTTAACTGTTCTTCCATCACTGGAGCTGAACTCTTGCATATTTCCAAGTTTTGAAAAGGGGACTTCCTTTTTCAATGTCTCTCTCATATCTTTAGACCATGTAGTAAGCTCATCCCAAGAGGAGATATTATGTATGAAGTACTGCTCTTGTAGCTGTTTTAATCTAAAGGAGGGGAGATTATATTTTTCTACGAATTTTTTAAACATACCGCATTATATCCTAGATATGTATTTTACAAAAGGAGAGGTTTACTCTAATATGGAGATATATAACATTGAAGAATCTGCCTATGTTTAGTTCAAACCATTCATCATATATTGCTCCTAAGGGATGGAAGCCTAAAAATCCTGATGAGGATTATATAATATCCTTCTTAGATATTGAACTTGCCGATGGTATCGGTATGGAAAAATTCGAGGATGTAGCAGCTGCATGTGCAGCTGAGAGTTCAACTGGTACATGGACTGGTGTGTATTCTGGAAAAAACTCAGGTGTAAAGATGGCCGACAAGATGAAGGCTATTGCTTTTGATCTTGAACCCAAGACTAAAACATTTAAAATTGCATACAAGAAGGAGCTTTTTGAACTTGGTAACATGTCTGGTCTTCTTGCAGGTGTTGTCGGAAATATTGATGGAATGAAGATGCTTAAAGCTTTTAGATGTTTAGATGTCCGATTTCCTAAAGCCATTGTGCAATCTTTTCCAGGACCACAATTTGGTATAAGTGGGATAAGAGAGCAGATGCAGCTTGAGGAGGGTCCTCTTCTTTGTACTGTACCCAAACCAAAAGTAGGGAGGACAGCTAAAGAGCAGGCAGAATTAGCAAAGATACTTTTTACTGCTGCAAATGGCGAATACCAAGGTATTAAGGATGACGAGAATCTAACTAGTTTGTTTTTCAATAAATTTGAAGATAGATGTGATCTTGTACATGCTGTTCAGAGAGACATTGAGAAGAAATCTGGAAAAAAGAAATTCTATCTTTGTAATGTTACTCATTCAAACTTTGATACGATGATTGAGAGGGCAGACCGTATAAAGGCACAAGGTGGGAGATGGATGATGTTGGATGTTGTTGTTACTGGATTTTCTGCTGTCCATACAATGAGATTAAAAAATCCAGGTCTAGCTATACATGCACATAGAGCTATGCATGGTCTTTTTGACAGAGATTCTGGAGGTGGTGTATATGACAAGGGATACATAGCGGATTTTTCTATGTCTATGGTAGTTTTGGCTAAGTTAATGCGTCTTTTAGGTGTAGACTCAATGCATGGTGGTGCTCCAAAAACCAAGATGGAAAATTACGGTGAACCAAAATTAATTAGGGATACATTGCAATTGGATGTAACACCAGCAAGTTCAATGACATTGGGACAGAATTGGTATGGGATGAAGCCTGTATGGCATGTAGCTTCTGGTGGTCTTCACCCAGGAACTATTGGTGAGTCGATAAAACAACTAGGAGAAGACATAATAATACAGTGTGGTGGAGGAGTTCTAGGACATCCATGGGGTATTGAGGCTGGTGTGGAGGCAGTTGTACAGGCCAGAGATATTGCTTTGGGTAGAGGAAATATAGACGAGTGGATAATTCAAAATCCAGATTCTGCACTTGCTAAGGCTGCACAACATTGGGGTTTTGAAGGAAAGATAGTTTAAATTTGTGCAGGAAATATAGTAGAATAGGCATATGTCAAACAAAGGTATAACAAAAAGAGACCAAGACTATTCCCAATGGTATTTGGATGTCATTGAGAGGGCGGAATTAGCAGAAAATTCATATGTAAGAGGTTGTATGGTTATTAAGCCATACGGATATGCTATATGGGAGTTAATACAGAAAGAGTTGGACAGAAGGATTAAAGAAAGTGGTCACAAGAATGCATATTTTCCAATATTCATACCTAAATCCTTCTTTTCTAAAGAAGCTAGCCATGTAAAAGGCTTTGCAAAGGAGTGTGCCATTGTAACCCATTACAGATTAAAAGAATCTGAGGATGGAAAGGGTGTAGTAGTAGATGAAAGCTCTAAACTAGAGGAAGAATTAATAGTTAGACCAACATCGGAAACCATAATGTACGATACTTTCTCTAGATGGATATCCTCTTGGAGAGATTTACCATTGAAAATTAATCAATGGGCAAATGTTGTAAGATGGGAGAGAAGGACTAGGCCATTTTTAAGAACGGCAGAATTTCTCTGGCAGGAAGGTCATACAGTATATCCAAACGATGAAGAATCTAAAAAAGAAGTCGCAGATATGCTTCAAATGTATAGTGATTTTGCTAGAGAGTATCTTGCAATGGAGACTATCTCTGGTAAAAAATCTGAATCTGAGAAATTTGCAGGAGCTGTAGATACATACGGTATAGAAGCTATGATGCAGGACGGAAAAGCTCTTCAGTTTGGTACTTCTCATGATCTTGGACAGAATTTTGCAAAAGCATTCGGAATTATGTTTACTGACAAGGATGGTGAGAAGAAATATCCATACCAGAATAGCTGGGGAGTAAGCACAAGGATGATAGGAGCTATTGTTATGACCCACAGCGACGATAACGGATTAGTATTACCACCAACGATATCTCCTGTAAAAGTGGTCATTATACCTATCTTTAACGAAGATGAGAAAGAAAAGGTCCTTAGTTATTGTAAAGACATAAAAGAGAGCCTAGGTGACATTGAGGGAGTTGAAATTGACGACAGAGAGTATGTGTCTGCAGGATTTAAATTCAACGAATGGGAGAAGAAAGGTGTTCCTGTTCGAATAGAGGTAGGGCCAAAAGATATTCAAAACAGTCAAGCAGTTCTTGTAAGAAGAGATACTGGAGAAAAAGAGAATGCTGGTATAGAAAAGATAGAGGATGCTGTAGAGACAATGCTCAAGAGCATCCAGGACTCTTTGTTGAGTAAATCAAAGGAGCTTTTAGTATCAAAAACCCATAGAGTAGGGTCATATGAAGAGCTAAAGACCGTACTTAGCAGTGAGAAGGGATTTGTATTAGCACATTGGTGTGGTAACAGCGAGTGTGAAGAGAAGATAAAGAGTGAAACCAAAGCTACCACAAGATGTCTCACCAAGGAAGGTATAGGCTCCTCTGGTAAGTGTATAATCTGTGGAAAAGAAAGTAAGGAGGAGTGGGTGTTTTCGGTATCGTACTAAGTGGAACATTAGGAAATTTCAAAAAAGAGTAATGCAGATTTTGTTAAAACTATCTGAACTTTCCCAGATTTAGAAGTTTTGTATTTGTATCGTCTTATCTTTGGAAAATGTTTTTAGTAAAAAGAAAATACAAAATGGGGTTATTTTTTACACCTGGCTATTTTGATATACAAGAGATATGGTGATTGAGTTTACTGTCCCGAAGTTTCACTAATGTATTTTTTAAGATATTTTCCTGTCCAACTTGTCTTGCTTTTTATGATGTCCGAGACTGGACCTTGGGCTATAATGTAGCCTCCTTGGTCTCCACCCTCTGGTCCGAGATCAATTATCCAATCTGAATGTCGGACAATATCCATATTATGCTCAACGATGATTACTGTATGACCCTTTTTAACAAGATTTCGTAAAATTACAAGGAGTTTGTCTACATCATGGTAGTGTAATCCTGTAGTGGGTTCGTCAAGGATGTATAAAGTGTGACCTCTAGATATCTTGGACAGCTCTTTGGAAAGCTTTACCCTCTGGGATTCTCCACCAGAAAGGGTAAGTGCAGATTGTCCAAGTTCTATATATCCAAGACCAACCTCATTGAGGACAGAAAGCTTTCGATATATAGATGGGATGTTTTTGAAAAACTCTAAAGCTTCCTCAACGGTCATGTTAAGTATGTCGGAGATATTCTTGCCTTTAAAGTCTATTTGAAGGGCTTCTTCGTTGTATCTACTACCATTACACTCGTCGCAAGTAATGTACATGTCTGGTAGAAATTGCATCTCTATCTTCAAAACACCGTCACCACGGCATTTCTCACATCTTCCACCTTTAGCATTAAAACTAAATCTACCAGCTTTATATCCTCTTGCTTGTGCTTCATTGGTTTGAGCGAAGATTTCTCTTATTTGAGTAAATACACCTGTGTATGTAGCTGGATTTGAGCGAGGGGTCCTTCCGATAGGAGACTGATCGATATTTATTACTTGATTTATATGTTCCAAACCTTCAATTGAGTCATAATTTCCTTCCTGAAGCTGAGACCTTGATATTTTATTTGCTAATACTGGATAAAGGGTGTCCGCTATCAGTGAAGACTTCCCACTGCCAGAAACACCAGTTATGCAAATTAGTTGGTTTAGAGGGATAGTTAGGTCTAGATTTTTTAAGTTATGAGTTTTTATACCCTTTAAAGAAATTTTCTTTCCATCAGTATTGATTATTGATTGAGGAATGTTTTGGCCGACAGAGAGGATTTTGTTGAGGTACTTCGCAGTCAACGAGTTACTATGCTTAATATCGTCTAAAGTACCTTTAGCAACGATACTTCCACCGTGCTTGCCTGCAAAAGGACCAATATCTAGAATCCAATCGGCACTCTTTGTCATTTCTTCGTCATGTTCAACTACAATTATGCTATTTCCTGCATCCCTTAGATCTTTCAAAGAGGTAATGAGTTTTGAGATATCTCTTTGATGAAGACCAATGGATGGTTCATCAAGGACATAGAGGACTCCTGATAATCCAGTTCCTATTTGAGAAGCTAACCTAATTCTTTGAGATTCTCCTCCTGAGAGTGTATTAGCTTTTCTAGATAATGAAAGGTAGTTTAAGCCTACATTTTCTAGAAAATTTAATCTTTGATTTATCTCTTTAATTATTGGTTCTGCAATATCTTTCTTGCTTCCTTTTAGTTCTAGGGTCTTAAAGAATGTTAGGACATCTTTTGTAGGCATATTAGTAATCTCATCTATATTTTTCCCCCCGATAGTTACAGCCAAGGAGTAGGGTTTAAGTCGTTTCCCCTCGCATACTGGGCATATATTCTCTCTCATGTACTTCTCTGTTTCAAAACGAGCATAATCTGAGGATGTTTCTCTGTATCTCCTCTCTAATTCTGGGATGACACCCTCGTATTTAGCTTCATAGAGTCTAGTTCTACCGAATCTATTTGTGTATTCGATTGTGTATGCATCTTTTGTTCCATTCCCATAGAAAATTAAGTCAAAAATCTCTTTTGGGTATCTACCAATTGGTGTAGTGAGGTTAAAGCCGTGTTCTTTGGCGATTTCCCTTAATATTCGCAATGTCCATGAGTCTTTGCTAGTTCTGTTACTCCATGGAAAAATGCCACCCTCTAGTATTGTCAAGATAGGATTGTATATCAAATTGATATCTATCTCTTTCAAAACACCCAATCCCGCACACTTTGGGCATGCTCCTTCTGGTGCATTGAATGAAAAGGATGCTGGGGTAATCTTTGGGTAGGATATTTCGCATTTTGGACATGTGTTGTTCTCTGAGAAAAAGAGTTCTTTGTCTTTTAGTAGCACTTTTACTTCACCATTTGACTGTGTAATTGCTAACTCTATAGCATCTGTGAGTCTTTTCTTATCCAATTTGGTTGAATCTATTCTATCTATTACCAAATCTATTGTATGTTTATTGTTTTCCTCTAGTTTTATATCCTCAATATCGTCAAGAAGATATGTATTTCCATCGATAATGACTCTTAAGAACCCTTTTGAAAGGAGTTTGTTTAAAAGAGCAGTAAATTCACCTTTTCTGTTTTTAATGATGGGTGAAACAATCTGTGTAACCTCTGAGGTGTTAGAGATCTCTTTGATCACTTTATTTGTTATTTGTTGAATGGTTTGTGATTGAATTGGAGAACCACACTTTGGACAGTGGGGTTGTCCTATATGTCCATAGAGTAATCGGAGGTGATTATATATCTCTGTGATGGTTCCGACTGTAGAGCGAGGGTTTGTACCTGTTGTTTTTTGGTCTATGGATATTGCTGGAGAAAGACCTGTGATTGAATCTACATCTGGCTTTTTCATTACTCCTAGAAACTGCCTAGCATAGGAAGAGAGAGATTCAACATATCTTCTTTGACCTTCTGCGTAGAGAGTGTCAAATGCAAGAGTAGACTTACCACTTCCAGATACACCGGTAAATACGACTAGCTTGTTTTTAGGTATATCTACTGATATATTCTTAAGGTTGTTCTCTCTGGCTCCTTTTATTTTTATATATTCCTGTTTCATCGCAACCTTTATTATATCATTAAATGATAATATCTATTATCCTATAGCTGATTAAATTACTTTGATAAATGTGGTATATTTATACATGCATCCGTAGCTCAAAAGGACAGAGCAACGCACTCCTAACGCGTAGGTTGTCGGTTCGATTCCGGCCGGATGCGTATCTTAGTGAAATTTGTTTTCAATGATTACTAATTTTCCTGTACTATCTTTCTCAAATGTAACAAGTATTTCTCTTGAGTTATTAACGATGTATTCGAGTACATTCTCAGATTCTAGAAGTTGATATTTATTCTCACCGTCTATATCTGCGATGTATATAGAATTGTTTTCTTTAAGATAAATGTAAGAGGAGTTAGATAGCCAGAAGAAGTTTGTATTAATGTTATTTAATGATTTAGCACCAAGATCTATTGTATGGTCTCCTTCCTCTTTATAGAATGTAAATATCTTGTATCCCGTAGTGTCTTTAACTCCTAGTTTGTAAATATCTGGAGAGTAGGAGATTATCTCTGTTGGATATGGTGAAATAGTCATAAATTTTGATGTATCCATGAAGTACCAGTAAGATGCTAGTGAGGTTGATATATACATGCCTTTTCCGTTTACATTTACATCTAAATCTATCACTTCTCCAGCTGTTTGTATGCTTTCGGGAGAATTGGAGAACTCCTGTAGTGTGGTTGCAGACTTTCTGTATTCTTTGATATATTCATCTGTTTGCTGGAAGTATATTCTGTCAATTATTGTCTTGTTGTTGTTTCCTGCGAGGGACTTCTGTGTAAGAGTGTAGGTGTAGATATCTTCTAATTCATCATTTTGAATTTCTGTTATTAAGTAGAAGAAACCTTGTGTATCTGTATCCCAAACATATTTTGTTTCAGCATCTTTCTTTAGGATTGTTGTAAATGTCTGGCTAGAAAGATTGTATGACAGGAGTTCTTTGGGAGAGTCAAGAAGTATATACTTGCCATCTTTACTCCAGGACATTGTATATTTGGAGTAGTTACCAAAGGGAAGTTGGTTTGAGCTTTGTAGAGTGTTTGGCTGTTGTGTATTAAGTAAATAGTAAAGAGGAGACTTTGGATCTGTCATTACCAAGAGTGCCTGTTGTCCATCTGGGGAGATAGAGAGGGAGATTTTGCTGGTATCTAGAGTAAGAATTTTAGAAGGATTCGTAGAAAAATCCCAAAGTGAAGGATTAATAGCATACTTCCATAGGGAGAAAGAGGTGTTAGAATCCTTCTGCAAAAATAGTAGGTCATTTCTAGTGTCACTTGTCCATAGCTTTTCAATCAATCCTTCAGATTTCCATTTCTCTTTGCTTATTATTTTGTCATAAACCAAATATGGGAATATCGGTGTAGATTTTCCTTCCAGCACTTTTACTTTCTTATTCCAATCTTTATAGCCTTCTTTCTTGAGTGAAATATCATATTCTCCAACCTTTAGTACATGACTTCTTGGTGCTCTACCGATCTTCTCACCATTAACAAACATGTCCGTGGCAGAGGGATCGCTTTGTACAGTTATGACTCCCGTTATGTTAATTTCTTTTTTGAGAATATCTATTCTATATCCGCTTGAATAAAGATAGATTATTGTAGCTCCTAGTAATATAATGATGGAGGTAAGAATGGGAAGCAGAGCAGGGAGTATTTTATTTTTTAATATTATATGTTCTTTTGACATTTCGAAAAGTATAGCATAATACAAGATAATTTTGTTAGAATTAAGATTATGAATGACAAGAAAAGAATTTTAACAGGGGATAGACCAACAGGTAAATTACACATTGGTCATTTAATGGGGTCTTTACGAAACAGGGTGAGATTACAGGATGAATATGACGAGTATGTAATTGTTGCAAATGTGCAGGCTCTTACAGATAATTTTGACAATCCAAAGAAGGTCAAAGAGAATATTCAGGAATTACTTTGTGATTATTATGCTGCGGGCATAGATTTTAATAAGGCTACAGTATTTATACAAAGTGAAGTACCAGCTATCCATGAGATATTTATGTACATATCTAATTTTGCTACTGTTCAACAGGTACAACATAATCCAACAATAAAAACTGAGATTGCCCAGAAGGGTTTAGAGAATTCTACTCCTTTGGGTTTTTTTATATATCCAGTTCACCAAGCAGCAGATATCTTCTGTGTTAATGCAGATCTTGTTCCAGTTGGTAAGGACCAGGCCCCAATAATAGAGGATAGTAGGGTTTTGGCTAGAAAATTCAATAACACATATGGCGTTAAACTTCTTCATGAGCCAGAGGCATTGTTTGGAACAGAGGTAAATGTCCCGGGAATAGACGGCAATTCAAAAATGGGAAAAAGTTTAAATAATTGTATATTTCTAAGTGATAGTGAAGAGGAATTACGAAAGAAGGTTTTTCAGGTATATACAGATCCTGCAAGGGTTCATGCAACAGATCCGGGTAAAATAGAGGGGAATGTTGCATTCATGTACCATGATCTTTTTAACAGCAACAAAGAAGAGGTAGAAGAAATGAAGGATTTGTACAGAAAGGGAGAAATAAAGGATGTAGAGGTTAAGGAGAGATTGTTTGAAGTTATGAATGAATATCTCAAACCAATTAGAGAGAGAAGGGTTGAAGCTGAGGGAATGAAGGATGAGCTTTTGGCTAAAGCTTTGGATGGTAGTAAAAAAGTTCAGGTAATAGCAAAAGATATTGTAGAGCAAATGAAAGAGGCAATGGAATTGGGATTTGATAATAGATAACTTATAGTGAAATTTTGTTATGTTTGGAAAGAAATTAGGTATAGATTTAGGTACAGCAAATTCAGTAGTTTTTGTCCAAGGAGAGGGAATAGTTTTTGTTGAACCAACTGTTGTAGCCATAGATGTAAATAAATTTACAGTGGTAGCTGTTGGTAACGAAGCAAAAGAAATGATTGGAAAAACTCCTGAGAATATAGTTGCAAAAAGACCACTTCGAAATGGAGTTATAGCAGATTCCAGAGTAACTGAAGCATTACTTAGATTTTTCTTTGACAAAGCACTTGGTAAAGCTAGATTCTTTAAACCAGATGTAGTAATAAGTGTACCTGCTGGAATTACCTCTGTGGAGGAAAGAGCAGTACTTAAGGCTGCAAATGCTGTCGGAGCTAAAGAAATAACCCTTATGCCAGAGCCACTACTTGCTGCACTTGGTGCAGAGCTTCCAATTCATACATCTTCTGGCAATATGATTATAAATATGGGTGGTGGAACAACAGAGGTGGCGGTAATATCTTTAGATGGAATTGTAGAGTATGAATCTCTAAGAGTAGCAGGAGATGCCATAAATGAGGCAATCATAATGTATATGAGAAAGAAGAAAGGTCTGTTAATTGGAGAACAGACAGCAGAAAGAGTAAAAATTAAGATTGGTTCCGCTCTTGAAGTAAAAGATCCAAAAGAAATGGAAGTAAGAGGAAGAGATATTGGTGCTGGTATGCCAAAGTCCATAGTCATAGATTCAAACGATATAGCCAAAGCGGTAGAGAGACCTCTGCGAAGCATCATAAAGAGTATTCAATCTGTTCTAGAGAAAACTCCTCCAGAGCTTTCTGCAGACATCATAGATAGAGGTATGGTAATGAGTGGTGGTACAGCAATGTTGCGAAATTTAGATAGACTTTTCACTAAAGCTACAGGTGTTCCATCTCATGTAGCAGATGATCCAGCATTTTGTGTAGCCAAAGGTACTGGTATAGCACTCGAACTTCTTGCAGCAGGTGACAGAAAGTTTACCTTTAACAGAGAATTCAGAAGATAGTTCCTTTTTATTTCCATTTATGTAAATATTAACTATGAACATGTTTCTTCGAAAAGCCAAGAAAACTATGAAGGTAGAAGAAGTTACAAGGCTTTTGGGAGAGTTAAAAATTCCCATTGCTTTAGTATTTACTCCTACCAACTTGAATTCAGAGAAGAAAAAGTTTTTCGATTCGGATACATATGAACCGCAATTTCAATACAGAATAGTCAAAAATAAAAACGAGGAGATTTTCAAAGATCTTGCATCAGTAAAAGAGATTTCGGATGTAGATCCAAGGATTTCCAATTTTTACATAGACCTCATAGATTCCAAGAGAGAAGCGAGTGACCTTATGCATGCAGTAGGAAATAATGAGGCAGTAACAGATATATCTGTTGCTAGATATGGTAAACCTTCTGCCAAACTTTTTAGAAATTCAGCGAGGGTGTTGCGAGGTAGGTATGGAAGATATAATTTGGCAAAAGAGAATAAAGAGAGAGATTCAGAGATGTTAGGGTATGACAGTATAGTTTCTGTCTTTGATGTTGTATTTAAAGAATTGGGTTTGGAGGGTTGGTCTGTAAACAAGTCTTTAAATATTGCCAAAAACGGAGTGAAGGTAGGGGTCAAGAGAAAGGAAGTTCTTGTTGATGGGAATATTAGTAAAAGTAAGTTCCAACTTAGGAAGACTTTGGTACATGAGGTAGGTACACATGCTCTTCGTTCGTATTATGGTCTTAAAAGTGGGTTTGAGGCAATAAGTAAACCAAATCTTGCTAGTTATTTGGATGTAGAGGAGGGTTTGGCTTCATGGAATGAGAATAATATGGGACTTTTGCCAGAAAAATCACTCAGGAACAAAGCTGGTCTAACATGGGCTATATATGTAGGAGAGGAGTTGTCATTTAGGCAGCTTTACAATGTTCTTTTAGGTAATTTCTCTAAACTAGGGGCTTTTGATATCGCATATAGGGTGAAGAGGGGTTTGTCAGATACTTCATATCCTGGTATCTATGCAAAGGATGTTGTTTATTTCAGAGGATTTAGAAAAGTTATGAAGAAATTAGAAGAGGATCCAACTTTGTATCAGAAATTATATTCTGGAAAAATTAGTTTTAAACAATGTGAATGGGTAGAGGATGGGTTAATACCTAAAGCAAGTAAGATTCCAAGTAAGAATGACTGGATAGATATATTTAGAAAGGCTGGAATTTAATCTGAGAATGCATCAATTATAGCTTCAGCTATATTAATATGCTCTCCCTTTATCTTTGTCTCGTAGGCTTTAAACCCTGGATGTAAGCTTATTTCCTGTATACATGGTTTACCATTCATATACATAAAATCCACAGCCATAAAATCAGCCTCTAGTATATTTGCCATCTTCTCTGCTATCTCTCTCATCTGTTCATTTGGTTCATTATATGTCTCGTATATCCCCTTATTTACTGTCATAAATCCTTTTGATGCTGTTCTTTTCCATCCACCAATAACCTTTCCTAATTTAACAAATATTCTGTAATCCTCTGCGGTACTAGAGAATTCCTGTAAAAAGAAATTACTTAAATCCTGTTCTTTCAATCCATCCTGTTCAAAATCTTCATCTTTTTCTAATTTGAAAACATTCTTTTTAATTTTCTCTTCCCCATCTATTATCTCTATTCTATTAATACCAGCATACTCCTTGATGATTAGAGGATACTCTTGTAACATATCTCTTGGTTCTAGATATTTACCATCTGTTCTGTAATATGTCTGAAAATAGGGGAGGTTATATTGTGAACATAGCAAAGAAATGGCTATCTTATTGTAATATGGTAATTTTTTAATTGCTTTGGAATTTTGTATGAGCACTTTTTTTTCTGGGTTGTCACTGTTATGTTGCTCAATGTAGTCTATTATGTATCTTTTGAGTGCATACTGCTTATCGTTATGAAGTGCATGACCTCTGAAAATAATGTGTGTGTACTCCTTTACATCTATTCCCTTAGCCTTGATTTGTGTGGAACCATCCATGAAAAGGATCTCTATTTCATCATTGTAAACAAAATCTGCTGGTATATCTTTCTTTTTTAACTCCTCCAATATTCGAGAAGAAGCAGTGGGTATTTCTATGTTTTTAATCCTTGGTCTTTTATCTATGACTAGATATTTCATTATTGGAATATTTTTATTTTAGATATTAATCCTTTTCGTTTGTATTTTTTTATTATCTTCATGTATTCCGAATTCTCCTTTAGGGAAGATTCTATCATTAGTAGGTCTATTTTATTTAATCCTAGACCATCTTTTTTCACTTCCTCCCAATTTCTGTGGTGAATTATGATTGCATCTAAAGATGCGTTGAGTTTAAGTGATTCCATACCCTGTCTTTTTGTCAATCCTTTATTTAATGTTAAAGAATTTATTCTTATCTCACCATCTTTGTATTCTCCTACTGTATCTTCGTCTCGAAGGTAGGAAGAAAGAAGTGTTTTCTGTTTTAATGTAGTGGGGATATCGTAGGAAGAATGACCTATGACTACAATTTTCTTTGTTTTGTTGTTTGTGAGGAGCTTTTTAATATATGTATCTGCAACATATCCTCTATCTGGGCCAATTACTGGGAAGAGATTAAGATATGCTTCCGGCATAGTGTTAATTTCCAAGATAGCCCCATTATCTTTAGTAAGAGGTTTTGAAATATCATTGCACATTACATCTACACCTAATGCAAAGGCATGGATAGAAGAGGCGATGCTCTCTACAATGCTTTTAATCTCTGGGCCGACTTTATCTGTGAAGTCTTCGGTTATACCTCCTTGGCTCATGCTTGCAACTTTTCTAACAGGGATTTTTTGATCTTTGTCAGGGATTGAATCTAGTTCAAGATTTTGTTCTTTAAGATATGCTCTTAGTGGTTGGTCAATTTCAATTGGTTTTAATGTGTGTGCTGGACTTGTTGTATCTCTTCTTGGGTCTTTGTTTGTATCTTCTATGAGCTTTGTTATTGTGTCTTTACCATTTCCAATTACAAATGCAGGGATTCTCTTTGTGACTACTTCTAAATGGCCATCTATAACTAAAAGCCTGTAATCTTCCCCGCTTACCTGTTCTTGTATCATTACTTTGGTTTGCCAATCTTTTCTGATTTTGGCATCTATCACTTGTTTGGCATATTTATATGCTTCTTTTGCTTCTTCAATCGTTTTAATTCCTATGCAAACACCACTGCCTCCAGTTAGACCAGTTGGTTTAATAACTACTGGTTTGTCAAAGCGTTTCCAGATTTCTTCTATCTCGGTAAATGAATCTATGATTTCCCAAGCTGGAAGGGGTAGTCCTAATTTTTCAATGACAAGATTGCTTGACCATTTATCTCTTTGGATCTCTTTTGCAATCTTAGAATCTTTTGAAGAGGATATGGAGTAGATAATCTCAGAACCTTTTCCACATCCTACTGTGTAGTGTCGGTTAAAAGAGGGTGTGTATGTTAATGATTCATTCTTTGTCATCGTTGGAGTTGTTTCGTAGCCAAGCTTGTGTGCTGCAAAGAGTAGGGGTATGGTGGACATAGAGGAGACTCGGAGCTTAATAATTTCTAGGCATTGCTCTAATGTTTTGTTGTATGGTAAATCCTGTTCTAGTACTTTACCTAATTCTTCCCAGAGAAATGGTAGGTTAGAGTAGATTTTAAGTGTATTTTCTTCGTATTTGTATTCTTCCAGGAATATTGGGTGGAAGGAGTGTATTAATTGGAGAAGTTTTTCAAGGTTGTCTGTTTTAATTGCATTAATCTCTATTACAGAGGTTTTGTTTTCTAGATTTAATCCTTGTAATACTTTTACCATATTTATTTGACTAAATTTATATATTTGTCTCTGATGTATTCCATTATGGGGATTGCGACTCTCACAATTTGGCCTTTATTTACCTTGTAATGTAATCTAAGACCTGGGTTGTAGTTTATTTCGTTAATGCCACACTTATCTTGTTTTGTAATATCCTGTGCAATGATATCTACGCCACCAAATTCAAGACCAAGTTCTTTGATTGCTGAGATTGCAAGTTGTTTGTAGTATGGGTCGACGATGGAAGAACATTCTTCTGTAGTCCCACCAGTGGTTAGGTTGCAGTTATATCTAAGAACAATCTCTTTGCCTTCCTCTGGAATGGAATCAAGGGTAAGTTCTTGGTTTCGTAGTCTTATCTCTACTTCTGTATCTATTGGAATTGGCTTAAGAACAAGCATTCGGCGTTCTTTGTTTTTAATATCGATTAGTTCTCTTATAGTGTTTTTACTATTGCCAATAACTGTTGGTGCTCTTCTCCATACTATTCCTACGACTTGATCACCAACTACTAGGAATCTGTAATTTTCTCCTTTTATGAATTCTTCGCCTAGCACTTTTACTGCTCCTTTTGCATTGCTTTTTTGGAATGCACTCTCATATGCTTCAATTACCTGCTCTTCTGTTTCTGGAAGCATGGTGATACCAATGCCTCCTAGCTGTTGTGATGGTTTAATGACGATATTTTTGTATTTATTAAAGAATTTGATGGCATCTATAGCACTGCCAAGAGCTTGTTGTCTAGGTACATCTATATCTGCTCTACTAAGTACAAGGTTTGTAAGGTATTTTCTTTTTGCTATGGTAGTTCCTGGGGATGGAGTTAGTGGAGTAACGGTGTTAATTATGAACCAATGTTTTCCCTGGTATGTAAATCTAGCAAGTAGGCTACGCACAACAATTTCATACTCTATACCGAGCTCATCTGCAGCTTCTAGATAGTAAGCCAAATGTACATTTCCTGCTTCTTTTAAATATTGTTCGTATTTTTTCATACTATGTAAATGTCTTAGATGTATCTATTAAGTATCCTTTAAGTTCATTTCTTCCTATTACTACATTATATGTGGTATCTTCTGTTACTACCATCTCTATTTCTTTCTCTTCGTTGGCTATTTTGGTATGTACGCATATGACGGGTCTGATCTTTATGGTACCCTCTTCTACAATTTTAGCGACTCTAAGAATGTCCGGGTGACCTATAATGGTTGTTTGGTTAGAATCTATGTACTCCTGAGCATCTTTGAAGCTTTCAAACTTATCTGGAATGGGAAGTGAATAGAAGTACTTAATAGCTTCAAAAAAGCCTATTCTGGAAGCTAGGGTTTTGTTTATACGAGAGGTTATTAGGCCTGTATCTACAAATACTCTTATGGCTTCACGATTCTGAGGGTCATTTTTCTTCTTAGATACAGGTGTCTTATAGTAGAGAAAGATTTTTTCGTTGATATTTACTACCTTCCTTCCACTAATAGCCTCTATACTCTCCTCAACCTCTCCACCGAAGAGATTTTTAGCTACTCTTATACCGTGCTTCATACTTTTAATTTCAATATCTTTTACTTTCTCAAGCCTCCATCTTAGTCCTGCTTGGTTTGCTACTTGTATACCAAGACCTGGTCTAGCATTTAATTCAAAAACAATTGGTCCTTTTTCTGCATCTAGGGCTATGTCTACTCCGATATATCCTAATTTGCTAGCTTTTTGACACTTAACAGCTATCTCAAGTATTTGCTCCCAGTAAGGGATTTGGATACCTGCAAGCTTTTTGTTTTCTTTAAGATCTAGTGTTGAGTCTATCATTTCGTATGAGTCGCTTATCAAACTTTTATCCTGTATATGCATAGAGTAGGTGGTTATGCCAGAGCTAATATCTATACCTGTACATATTGCTCCGGAGTGTAAATTTGCTGTACCGTTAGATTTTTTCGTTGGAAGTCTCATCATAGCCATTATGGG
>DAOSSC010000008.1:0-5592 GCA_035377085.1 Candidatus Dojkabacteria bacterium | reverse complement strand
TTACCACCAGTTCCTTGGTTTGGTTTTATAACGAAACTGTTTGGTAAAGATTCAAAGTCTAAGAATTGAAGCTGTTTTTTGGTTCTAATTAGTTTATATACCTCAGGTGTGTTTATTCCCTCCTTTGAGAGTACTTTCTTAGTAAGGATTTTGTTATCGGCAATTTTTTTAGAGGATGGGGAGTTTAATGGACGAATATATTCTTGATTTCGTCTGTTTAATCCCAATATCTCTTTTATTTTTTTACTTCTTAACATTTTCTTTGTCTTGGATAAGGGTTCTAAATCTCACAATGTCTTTAAATCTAAGGCCAGAGAATTGTCCGATTAATATATTTATGACAATTAAGGCTGGGATTAACCAGAGATTGTTAATCATGAAGGTGGATATAGCTTCTCGAGTTATGATAAACCAACCGATGGAAGCTATTACTAGCGTACTTCCAAGTACTAGTATGGAGGTTTTAAAACCTTTTTTAATTTGTTGTTTAGCAAAGAAATCTGACAGTCCAATAATGGAGATAATTGCTAGTGGTTGTATTAAGGACATATTTGGTAATCCAAGATTGTATTTATGTACGATTATGAAGAAAATGATTAAGGACATTATTATGAGACAGTAATTTATAGCCATCCTTGAAATATAGTGCATCCTAATTTTACTTAGTATGAGGTAAGAAAGTAGGGATGATACTATAACAATAGCAGTTATTACTAATCCATATCGCAATCCAGTATATGTAAATGCTACAGCCAGTATTACTGGAGCATATATTCCAAAGGATTTAGATCCGAAAAGGTATCTTGCCAAGCTTACAATTGTAGCTACTATTGCTATGCCGACAAGCAATTCCAAGGTTCTTTCTGAAAGTCCATTGTCCAGTACCCATTTAGTAAAAGGTGTGTAGTCCATTAGATATATTGATAAATTAATATATTGGCAGATTCAGTATAATTATACTTCTTCGGATATTGCTTTGTCGATGGGAGTTAATGATAACAAAAAGAGCCACTTTCGTGGCTCTTCTTATATATATTCTTAAATATATAATTATACTAATTCTACTGTAGCACCTGCTTCTTCGAATTTAGCCTTGTATGCTTCTGCATCCTCTTTTTTGACTCCCTCTTTTACTGTCTGAGGAGCTGTATCTACAAGATCTTTAGCTTCTTTTAATCCGAGCTCAGTTATCTCTCTTACTACCTTGATAACTCCAATCTTGTTTGCACCTGCTTCTTTAAGGACGATATTGAAGATGGTTTTCTCCTCTTCTGGAGCTGCTGCTTCAACAGGAGCTGCTGCTACTGCAACAGGAGCTGCTGCGCTTACTCCAAATTTATCTTCCATAACCTTAACAAGGTCTGCAAGTTCCAATACACTCATCTTCTCTACTATCTCTAGTACTTTCTTTGAGTTCTCAGATAGCTCTGGAAGCTTTGTATTTTCGTCTGCCATGGTTAATATATATTTAAATTAAATACAAAATAATGTTCGGTTAAGCACTCTTTTCAGATATGCCCTTTAGAACCATAGTTAATCCTCTTACATTTCCTGTTAGCGCATTCATAAATCCAGATACTGGTGCTGACATAGTCCCAAGTAATTTACCAAGTAATACTTCTCTAGAAGGTATTTCTGCTAACTGCATAACTTTCTCTGCAGTTAAGAATTCTCCTTCATATACTCCACCTCTTGCATCAAAAAGTTGTGTTTTTTTCTGTACTTCTTTTATTAATTTTGCAGGAGCTGTAGGATCTTCATCGAAGTATATAATAGCTGTAGGTCCATCAAATGTTTGTGTATTTAAAGGTTGTTCTGTTTCTTGTAGGGCTACTTTAAATATACTGTTTTTTACAATCGTTATATTTGCGCCAACATTTTTTAACTGTATTTTAAGTCCAGTTGTTGTTAGTGTATCTGCTTTGTCAGAGTTAATTAAGAAATATCCTTCTTTATTTTGTAATATCTCTTTATATTTCTCCAATAGCTCTGTTTTTTGAGAACGAGATTTAGACATAATTATATGTTTTTTAATTGAATGTATATGTTAACCTCGCAAGGATTTATGTTTATACCTTGTTTCTTTGGTTAATACTAGGTGGATTATATCAGGAGGATAGGGGATGGTCAAGGGAATTACAGGTGGACCTAAGAAACGATTAAAAGAAACCCTGCGCAGAGCTCAGCTTCTTTAGAATCTCTTAGATCCACCATCCTGTTTCAACAAGCTACCCTCAAAACTCTATCGGAATTTTGCTTCGACCAGCAAGGAATTGCTGTATTTCAGTAAAATTGCCTTGCAGTGTTTTGCACTACAAGTAATTGTTTTTCCTCTCTTTCTGCCTTCTTGCAAGATATGAATGGTAACATTTCCCTTTTTGTCTGCTGCGGTGATCCACACTTCTCCATCTCTGGGAAGAAATTTCTTTGCTTTTCGTAAGATACATTTTGTATCCTTTGGGATATGGATTTCTTCTTGGGATGGTTCGTCTTTCTCTTGTGCGACTTTGTTACAGTTCATTAATCTCTTTGGTAAGTTGGCATTCATGTATTCTCCCTTTAGTCGATGTTTTTTGAATGAGCAATAAGCGGGTAAGCTTGTTGCCTAGACATTCTATACTATGGGAAATAGTTTGTAAATATGTTAATGGGGATGGTGCTGAGAGGAGCTAATAGATGATTTATAGAAATAAAAGCCTAATGGGCCCTTAAGGTCGCCTATTAAGCTACTATTAGCTCGCTCTCTGTCTTTGTTCTTATTTAGGATCTGTCTTTAATTTGCAGAATTTATTTCAAAAGGACTGTTAGTAATTCGCCGTTTTTTTTGATTCGAAAAACAAATTTCTTGTGCGAAAGATTGAGGAATAAATCTTTTGTGTTATATGATACGGTATCATATCCACATATCGCGAACGTTACTCCATTGAAAGACACTCTCCCGGCATCTTCCTTTAACCTTTTGGAAAAACATTTTACCTTTCCGCACGGAATTAAGAGATGACTTAGGATTGGAAAACAGAGTAAAAAGTGATCGTTTCTTTTGAGGACTAGCATGTCTTCAAAATTTTGGAAAACTTCATATTCGTCGTCATTTATTACAATTCTGCTGCCAATTACTGCCATGTGTTCTCTCCTTGAATTTTGTAATGTGATCCTATTTAAAGAGCTAAAGACATATATATTCTATCCCATAGAGTATATATTGTAAAGAGTATATATAACAAAAAAGACCTCTTGCGAGGTCTTTCTAATTACAATGTAATAGGGTTATTCTGGCTTACTGTAAGCTATCTTAACACTTGCTCCCATTGTTGGTGCTATATGCATCCTATCTGCAATCTGGTCATATGGTTTACCAAAGATTTCTTCTAATGCTGCTACTGCAGTATGTATATTCTCTATTAATTTCTCATCCTCAAGATCTAGTTTACCTACATTAAGATGTATAACTCCAGAATCATCACATGCGAATGTCTGCTTACCCTTCTTGTATTCACTAATTGCACCCTCTAGGTCGCTTGTAACTGTTCCATTCTTAGGACTTGGCATTAATCCCTTAGGACCAAGCTCTTTACCTAAAATCGCAATCTTAGCCATTACATCTGGAGTAGCAATTGCTACATCAAATTCTATCTTTCCAGCCTTAATATCTTTTACTAGGTTGTCAAGTCCAACAATATCTGCACCAGCTTTTAAAGCTAGGGCATCCTTATCTGGAGTACAGAATACTGCAATCTTAACTTCCTTTTTAACAGAAGAGTGTGGAAGAGAGACAGCACCTTTTATGGATTTAGGATCTCTGTCCTTTGGTATTTTAATATCTACATGCATTTCTAGTGTACCAGTGAAGTTAGAGTAGGAGAGTGCTTTAACTTTTTTAACACCTTCTACTAAGGTATATTCAATACTCTTATCTAATCCTTTTACACTTTTTGTATATTTCTTTCCTCTTTTCATAACAATGATATATGTATAATTAAAGTTCTACTTCTACACCCATCTGTTTTGCAGTACCAGCAATTATTTTCGCTGCTTGCTCTGGGTCTGATGTATTCAAATCTGGCATTTTTACCTCCACAATCTTCATAATCTGTGCTTTAGAAAGCTTCCCAACCTTCTCAAGATTTGGTTTTGCAGAACCAGCCTTAATCTTTAGTTCTCTTCTGATTAATTCTGATGTAGGTGGAGTCTTTAACTCAAATGAAAATGTTCTGTCCTCATAGATTGTTAATATTACTGGGGTAAGAATTCCGTTGTTTTCTCTTGTCTTCTCATTGAATTGAGCACAGAAATCCTGTGCGTTTATACCGTAAGGGGCTAATGTTGGCCCTATTGGAGGAGCCATTGTTGCACCACCTGCAGGTATTGTTATCTTAATTATTTTTTTTATCTCTTTTGCCATATGTATATATTTAACTAAAGTTTACTTATTTGTGTTAGATCTAACTCTACAGGAGCTTCTCTTCCAAGGAAAGATATGAGGACTTTTATCTTACCCTTTTCAGTATCTACATCCTGAACACTTCCAATGAAATCTGCGAATGCACCATCTACAATCTTTACTGCTTCACCAACACTAAATGAATTCTGGAATGATGGTTGTTCAACTTCCATGAACTTTGTAATTGCTGTTACCTCTGATTGTGGTAGGGGTCTTGGATATCTATCTGTTTTGACAAAACCTCTTACACCTTCAGTATTCTTTACCAAATCCCATGTACTATTGTCTAGTTCCATTTTTATGAGTACATACCCTGGGAATATCTTCTCCTCTTTTACCTCCTGTTTACCTTTTTTAACAAAGATTTTCTTCTGTACAGGTACAAGTATATCTACAATTTTGTCTTCCATTCCTGTTGCTTCAATTCTCTGTTTGAGTTCTTTCTGAATACTATTCTCGTATCCAGTCCTAATATTTAGAACATACCATTTTGCATTTGGATTTTCTTTTGTTTTAACTTCTTCTTTAGTCATATTTTCTTAATTAAAGATTTAAAAACCACTCCCTTGCTTTGTAAAAGACAAGATCTAAACCGAGTATTAATGCGGTGATTATACCACATAATACTAGGACATATATTGAAAGAACCAACAATTCTTTGCCTTTTGGCCACTTACTTTTCTTTAGTTCTATTAATATATTTTTTAGTATTTTCATTTTTGTATATATATATTTGGCAGGCCCACCCTGATTCGAACAGGGAATAGCGGTTTTGGAGACCGCGGTTTTAACCAGTTGAAACTATGGGCCCCTAGTTAATTAAAGAGCTATTATTTAACCTTAGTTTCTTTATGGTCTGTGTGCTTTTGGCACTTAGGACAATATTTTTTCAATTCAACTTTTTCCTTAATATTCTTAGTTTTGTAATCTGTATAGTTTTTTGAATTACATACTGTACATTTCAAAGCTATGATATCTCTTTTTACTTTTGCCATATCCCTCGGAAATCAAAATTAAAAATGTCTATATTGGGAAATATACTGCGTATTATATGGGAAATTATGGGTAAGGTCAAATAGTAGGGGAATAAATATGGAGCTGGATCTGAGAGTCGAACTCAGGACCTCATTCTTACCATGAATGTGCTCTAA
>DAOSSC010000007.1:20756-23794 GCA_035377085.1 Candidatus Dojkabacteria bacterium | reverse complement strand
AACCCTCTGTTTGGAAAACAGACATTCTAACCAATTGAACTACTCCTGCTTTACAGTATCAATATACAATTACTCAGCTTTTTCTTCAACAACCTCTTCCTTCACCTCTTCTACTGGCTCTTCTTTAACTTCCTCTACCTCATCGGTTTCGTACATATCCTGTATCTTGTTAATCTTCAAAGCTCTCTTACCAACTCTATCTCTTAGGTAGAAAAGTTTAGCCTTACTTACAGAACCTCTCTTTACAACCTCAATCTTAGAGAGTATTGGTGAGTGTAATTGTACAATCTTCTCTACACCAATTCCGTAAGATATCTTTCTTACAGTCATAGACTTATTCAATCCCTCTCCTCTAATTGCTATTACTGTTCCCTCAAAGATCTGGATCCTTTCCTTGTTACCTTCCTTAACTCTAATATGTAGCTTAACAGTATCTCCAACCCTTACATCAGGTCTTTTCTTTAACTGTTCTTCTTCTATCTTTTTAAATATATTGTTGTCCATGGTTCTGCCTTTAAATATAATATTCGTGTTTCCAGTGGCAATTATAGAATAAAATTCGAAAATATGCCACAATGTATATACAAACTGCCTATGAATGTCAAACAAAAAGTTCTATTAATAATCTTAGATGGCCTTGGAGCAGCACCAATGGGAGAAGGAAATGCTGTTGTCTTGGCAAATCCTGCTAAACTCTCTACCCTTTGGAATATATACCCTCACACATATTTGCTCGCCTCCGGAGAAGCAGTTGGTCTTCCAAAAAACGTAAGAGGCAACAGTGAGGTGGGTCACCTAAATCTAGGAGCTGGAAGTACAGTAATGCAAACTCTTCCAAGAATTAACAAAGCTATTGAGAAGGGGATATTTGAGAGGAACAACACACTCACAGAAGCAGTAATTCATGCAAAAAGATATGGAAGTAAAATTCACCTAATTGGTCTTTTAAGTGATGGTGGAGTACATTCACATATTGACCACTTAAAAGCTGTTATTAACTATCTCTCTAAAACAAATCTAGAAAACGATGTCTTCATCCATGCTATAACTGACGGAAGAGACTCTCCTCCACAATCTGCTCTTACATATCTATTGGACATAGACAAACACTGTATAGAGAGAGGAGTTGGAAAAATTGGAACTATCATTGGTAGATACTATGGAATGGACAGAAACAACAAATGGGACAGAACACAAGATGCATACTTCCTTCTTCAAAATAATACAGGCGAGAGGTTTAACACATACCAAGAGGCTATATCTACATACTACCAACAGAAGCTTACAGATGAGTTTTTTCCTGCTACAGTAATTAATGACAGTAAGATTGAAAAAAGTGATGTCGTAATATTTCTAAATTTTAGGCCAGACAGATCTCTACAACTCGCAAGAGCAATCGCAGATGACAACTTTGTTAACTTCCAGAGAACAAAGATTCAAAATCTTTTCTTTGCTAGCATGGTTGAGTACTCCAAGGGTTTTCCTAACAAAATACTTTTTCCAAAACAGTACCTAACCCTTCCACTAGGAAAAATAGTAGATTCATTTGGATTAAGACAGCTTAGAATAGCAGAATCTGAAAAATTTCCTCATGTTACATATTTTTTCGATGGAGGAACATCAACTATATACCAAGGAGAAGATAGAATTATGATTCCTTCTCCCAATGTAGCAACATACGACCTCAAACCAGAAATGAGCGCACCTCAACTTACAGATATCCTTATTAAAAGAATCTCTGCAAAGATGTACGACTTTATTCTTGTAAATTTTGCCAATCCAGATATGGTTGGACATACAGGAAACTTAGCTGCAGGAATTAGAGCTGTGTCAACTGTAGATTCCTTAGTACACGAGCTTGTACAAAATTTCATAGCTACAGGTGGAGCGGTAATAATTACAGCAGACCATGGTAATGTCGAAGAAATGATAAATCTGGATACAAGAGTTATAGATACTGAACACTCCTTAAATCCAGTTCCCTGTATAATTGCAGGTACAGATATAACTCAAAAAAATCTTCCTTACGGAGCTTTAAAAGATATAGCCCCAACAATACTGGAGATAATGGGTATAACCAAACCAGCAGAGATGAATGGACAATCCCTAATAAGACGAATCTAGTGCTTCTTAATGATTTTGTATATCCCACGGATAATATATACAACAACTAGAGTAACAAGGATTACATACACTACTTTCTCATACTTACTTACATATCCCACAACAATCTCCCAGTTTTCTCCTAGGAAATATCCTGCAAAAGCTAAAATAGATGACCAAAGTAGTGTCCCTAGTAGCGTATACAGAGAAAATATTCCAAAATTCATCTTAGCAACACCTGCCGGAAAAGATATGACTGTTCTTACAATAGGAATTAATCTTCCAAAAAATACAATCCCATTTCCATACTTGTCGAATGCTCTATAACCCTTATCTAAATCCGAGGAAGGTATGAACATGTACTTGCCAAACTTTCTTACAAATTTATCTACACCTTCCTTTCCCCATTTTCCTATGAAGTAGAAAGGAAAAGATCCCAAGCACGCTGCTAATGTTGCCACAATTATGGTTATGTATATATTCATACCATCCCTTGAACAAACAAAACCAGAGAAAGGTAAAATTATCTCACTTGGAATTGGTGCAAAAAAACTTTCCAGAAACATTGCAACTGCCACTCCAGGATAACCTAGTGTAGATATGGCATTAACAAGCCAGTCAATAATAGAGGAAATCATTAGATTCTAATTTAAATTTACTAGCACACCGTTACCAATCTTAACACCATTTGTAGAACAAAATCCAGAATTTACCTCTAACACATACCTGTAAGTACTGTTTGAGAAAATAGATGGACAAGAAGAAACACAAGGCTGTTGTTCTTCCTTAATATCTACTATAAACCCTGTTTCATCAATAAAAATAATGTCCAGTGGAATCAACATATCTTTCATCCAGAAAGAGGAATTGGTATTCTGTTCAAACACAAAATACATTCCCTCGTAATCTCCGAGATATTTTCTAAAACTCAAGCC
>DAOSSC010000007.1:0-20656 GCA_035377085.1 Candidatus Dojkabacteria bacterium | reverse complement strand
GACTTCTTTTGATTCTTCACTCTCCTTAAAAACATTTTCAATCTTAATATCATCCACAAAGGAAATATCGAAGAGATTAAACTTGTTTTGAAGAAAATAAAAGATTCCTACAACAAAGATAATATACAACAGAAGCTTCAATTGGTTACTCATATTTAAATATAGCAAAAACAAGTAATCAATCAAACATTTTTAAACAAAATAATATATAATTACCCTTGTTATGCAGACATTCAAAAAATATTTAAATCCTCTCTACAAACAGCTCGAGGATATAGGGTCATTTAGTGACCTTTCAAATCTTTCTGCACTAGAACAGGAAGAGTACCCTACCCTGCAAGAGGTAACGAAAAAGAAGATTGCTAGTATACGAAGTCTTCTTCCAAGACTAGATAGGTTAGAAGAAGAACTAGAGCACCAAATCGCCCTCATAGAAACTGAAAGTGATATTGATGAAAGAAAAGATGCAAAAAATGTTTACAATCAAATACTCAAACAAATTGAGGCTTTGATTGGAAGAATCAATAACGAATTAATAGCACTTGACTCCCCTTACTTTGGAAAAATTGTGTTTTTACCAAATGACTCTAAAACTGGCAAACCACTAATCCTTTACATAGGGAAATTTGCCCTTGTAGATGAGAAAACACACATTCAAATAATCACAGACTGGAGATCTCCAATAGCAAATATCTACTACGAGAACTCTGGTCCTGCCAAAAATGTAAGTTTTCAAGCTCCAGTTGGAAAAAGAACAGGAGAACTTAAACAGAAAAGACAGTTTCAGATAGCAAGAGCTAGAATAAGAGGCATCTATGATGCTAAAAGTGGTAATGTAGCAGCAGATGAATTTCTCCTTGCACAATTAAATGAAAGACTTGGTAAAAAGCTTCAAGATATTGTCTCTACGATACAGGCACAACAGAATGAAATAATTAGAGAGGATATTAACCATCCAAGCGTAATACAAGGAGTGGCAGGTAGTGGAAAAACAACCATACTCCTGCACAGACTTGCATATCTTTTCTACACATACAAAGAAACTATTACTTCAGAAAATTCCCTAATCATTGCTCCGAACCAGATGTTCATAGACTATGTCTCAGATGTCCTTCCGGATTTAGGTATATCCAAGGTAGATACACAAACATATCTCTTTTGGGCAAAGAGTTTCTTAACATGGGGAGATAATTACAGACTTTCTAATTTAGAAGAAGATATGAAGATTAAAGAATTCAAGGGTTCTTTAGAATTTTTAGATATTCTAGATACATATTTCGACAAATTCGAAAAAGAGCTTCTAGAGGAAATGCCATACTCTAGAAAAGATATTGTTGCAAATAGATATTATCTTCTTGAGAAGAATTACCAAGATATAGATATGGCAGAAAGATTGGAATTAGCATTAGAGTATTCCTTTGCGCAGAAACATTTTAGAAAATCCCTAGATGGATACATTGGAGATATGAACGACAACGATTTTGACATTAAAAAGAAAGTTTTAACATACTTTAGAAATAATACTTCTGTTTACAGACTTTACAGGAATCTCTTCAAAGATACACTACTGAATCAAGATGTTTGTACATACTCACTCAAGGGATTGGTTAGCGAAGGAAAGAATAACTTCTTTAGAATAGAGGATTTAGCGCCAATGGTTTACCTTTACCAAAAGATTAATGGTATAAAAAATGTTACCAGAGATACCGTAATGGTAGATGAGGCTCAAGATATGAGCTACATACAACTTGCTACATTAACTAAAATTGCTAATAATGGAAATATTACTCTAGCTGGGGATCTTGCTCAATCCATAATTCCTCCTTTCTACATTAGGTCATGGGATGGTGTACTAGATATACTTGAGAGATATACTCACAAAAAAGTTTCTTTCCATCAGTTGCAGAGGTGTTACAGAACTACAGTTGAAATAATAGATTATGCTAACGGTTTGTTTAAAGAGAAATTTCCTAAATCATATCAACTTCCAGAGGCAGTCTTAAGACATGGTGATGATGTAGAGATATTAAATATTGGTAATACATTGGATTGTTGTAGTGAAAAAGAATTGAAGGTTGTAGTTGAAAAGATAAAAGAGCAATTTGAGAAGGGTGCTGTAACTTGTAGCGTACTTTGTAGAGACAAGAATCATTCTACAAATATTTACAACAGATTAAAGAGTTACAATGAGTATTTAGACAGAGAGATTATTAATTACACAGAGAATGATTACAAACAGGGTCTACTTGTAATGCCTATAGAGAATGCAAAGGGTCTAGAATTTGATAGTGTATTTATAGCTGATATGGATTCATATCCGGATGATGAGTTGTCATGGAGGTTACTGTATGTTGGTATAACAAGGGCATTACATAGATTGTTCATTATTAAATAGAGAATATCTACTAACCTTGGAACTCATCTACATTTGCGTTAGAATAGACAATGCCTAAAAAGAAACTAGCCCGAATAATATCTGAAATGTTTAATGGGTTCTTTACCATGCTACTAACCCCAATCCTTGTGTTTGTCGTTTCAGATATCCCAACCATATACAAAATCATATTCTCCGTTCTTTACATATCAGCTCCAGTTGGTACATTCTTCATACTTAAGAAATTAGGCAAAGTTACAGACTACGAATTTACCAAAAGAGAGGAAAGACCTCTCTTCTTTTCCATAGTTACTATTTCCTTCCTAATACTCTTCATCGTAAGTACCTTTCTTCTTAAAAATCCAATCATATCCACAGTGACAGTAGCATCTTTTACTGCCTCGACAATACTAACAATCGTTTCCCTCTTCTGGAAAATGAGTGGACACATGACATACTCCACACTTCTCTTCTTTACATGCATATTCCTTTTTCCAAACCTCTCCTTTCTCTGGTTACTCTTTTTCTTTACACCAGCCATTGCATGGTCAAGAGTTGAGCTTGGTAAACATACATGGATGCAAACAGTCGCAGGAGTATTAGTTTCTACTGCAATATCCATTACCTTTTTCTTTGTTCTTTGATACAATACCTGTATTAATGGAAAATCTCAGTATTACACAATTAAGAGAGAAACTACTTAACAAAGATATCTCTGCAACCGAAGCAGTAAACTACTACCTAGACAGAATTGCAAGACTAGAAAAAACTCTCAATGCATATATTACTGTAAACAAGGAAGATGCTTTAAAAAAGGCAAAAGATTTTGACAACAATTTTGACAAATTAAAAGACAAAAAACTCTCTGGTATCCCAATTTCTGTCAAAGATGTCTTCTCTACCAAAGATATACTAACTACATGTGCCTCACACATACTAGACGGATACAAACCTGTTTACAATGCTACTGTTGTACAAAGAATACTAGATGAGCAAGCCATAATCTTGGGAAAAACAAACCTAGACCAATTCTGTCATGGTTCTGGTACAGTTACATCCTACTACGGACCTACTAGAAACCCTTGGGACACGGAAACTCTCCCCGGTGGATCAAGTGGTGGTTCAGCTGCTGCAGTTGCCGCAGATATGTGTACAGCCTCTCTAGGGACAGAAACTGCAGGCTCCATTAGACTACCAGCATCATGGTGTGGAATAGTTGGTCTTAAACCTACATATTCCAGAGTATCCAGGTATGGAGTACTTGCGATGGGTTCATCTTTGGACTCTCCTGGACCAATTGTTAAAACAGTAGAAGATGCAGCATATCTCTTAAGCATAATTGCTGGATATGACAAAAATGACTTCACATCCTCCAAAGAACCTGTAAACGATTACTTCAAATTACTAGATTCTTCCAAGATTAAAGGTATGAGGTTAGCATTGCCAAAAGAATATTTAGATCTAGATATACAGGATGGTGTAAGAAAAAATTTTGAAAGCAGTATATCCATTCTCAAAGACTTAGGAGCAATAATTGAAGAGGTATCTGTTATGGATCCTAAATTCGCTATGGCAGTATATACCATAACATGTAGAAGTGAAGTGTCTTCGAACTTAGCAAGATATGATGGCACAAGATATG
Organism: Candidatus Dojkabacteria bacterium; assembly: GCA_035377085.1. Taxonomy (GTDB): domain Bacteria; phylum Patescibacteriota; class Dojkabacteria; order SC72; family SC72; genus JAKPKF01. The sequence goes on along the minus strand of DAOSSC010000007.1, from coordinate 16,640 downwards.
GTCTAGAGGGAAGTAAGAATGGAAATGTAAAAGAATATTACGAATCTACAAGAGGAGAAGGATTTGGGGAAGAACCAAAGCGAAGAGTAATAACTGGAACATTTTCACTCTCTGCTGGGTATGCAGATGAATATTTCAAAAAGTCTGAACAGGTTAGACAGTTAATCAAGGATGATTTAGATGGTGTATTGAAAAAGTATGATGCAATAGTATCTCCATCTACTCCTTCTGTAGCGCTTAAAGATGAAGATGCAGATAATCCTCTCTTTGGAGAGATAGCAGATGTACTTGCAGAGGGAAGCTCTGAGGCAGGACTACCCGGTATATCTATTCCATCTGGTCTTTCAAACAGAATGCCTACAGGTATTCAGTTTATAGGAAGATATTTTGACGAACAGACAATACTTAATGCAGCTTATGCATTAGAAAAAGAAATTGGAACATTGAAATTAAGGCTGTAGTATATCTTCACTCTCACCATTTATGGATATGATAACCTTGTCCACTGTAGAGAACTGTTTTAATGTTTGAGTAATCTGTCCCTTAATTCTCTCAACCAAACATGCTCCTCCTACTCCCTCACCCAGTTTTTCGTTAAAATCTACATATGCCACTCCCTTAGATATTTTTAATGAGTTAATTGTAACACCAGCAGGAATAGATGAAATATATCCCTTATCTTCCTCTGTACTTGTTGTACCTTTAAGAAGTTCCAATAATGCAGCTCTCCCAACAGCCTCTGTCTTTATTACTTTTCTACTTACGGCATATACCTTTTCACAATTTTCTGAGTTTGGATCTTTCATAGTATTACCAAAATACACAAGGAGACTCATTGTGCTATCTATATCACAGAGTTCTTTAAAAGATATGGGTATTTCGAAACTGTCATGATTTGCTACCTCTCCAGATGGATTATCTTTAATAAATACTAACTTCGCATCACCATTACAGATATCTGTACATGTAATCTCTGCAGTAAATTTTACAAATTCATCTGTATATGAATCTCCAACAGCTTTAGCTTGTACAGTAAGAATTTCTGCACCTGCATCACTAACAAGTGTAATTGGAAAAACTCCTTCAAAGAACCATGAGCCAGGTATCTCTCCTTCAATATCAAAGGTACAATCCACTTCACTATTTGGGAGAGGTGTTACCATTCTGTATTCCACCCCTTTGGTAGATTTGGTTACAATTTTTTTATCTTCTTCCTGAGTATTACCTTGTTTATTAAAGATTGGAATATATTCTAATATCTGATCTCTGAAGATGTATACAAGAGGAATAAGGATAACAAGAAGAATTGCAATGATAAACAGAATTATGTATTTCCTTTTCATATATATAATATATACCTAATAGAAAAAGAAATGTAAACAGGAAATGTCACAGAATATGAGGCGCCTGGGACTCGGACCCAGCACCTACTGCTTAAAAGGCAGTTGCTCTAACCGGATGAGCTAGCGCCCCTCATAATTACGAAAGAATTATATCCTTTGAGAAATATATTTACAAGGTATATCTACTAATAAGAATCTATACTTCTAGTTCTTATACCTAACAATTCATGCTTCCTTTTATGAGTAACTGGGTCTGTTGTAATCTTTAATGCAAAATCCGAGAGAGTATAAGACAAAGAATGGACCGCACTTACATCTTTCTCTTCCATAATGTGACTCTCTTTTTCAAAAAGTTCATTACCAAAACTAGAATATATCCTTGGGCTTGCTTCCTTTCCCCAGATTATACCGTAGTAACTTCTGCTATTATCTGGTATAAAACCTGGTAATCCAATTCTAGATTGTTTATCTGGTACCCTATTAGCTAGAAACAAGCCTTTCATTCCATCGTCATCATAAAGAACAATGGATAATTTGCTAATATTGATACTACTTATAGAGGGTGTCTCCAATGCCTCTTTTAAACCATTACATATATGGTTTACAGAGAATCTATCCCTGTCTTGATAGTCCGCAAGATTAATTGTTAGAACAGAATTAGGAGGCATAAGTTCTCCAAAAAACTCAAGATTTTCTCTTGCTACTTCTAATCTCGTTCCTTCTGATATTTTATTTTCAACATCCTCAATCATCTTCTTCTTACTTAAGTTATATCTGAGGATATCGCACCCCATAGCTTTAGTCAAGAGGATATTACCCTTTGTATATTAATCTATCTATCGGTTTGAAACTTCTTCGATGAATAATACAAGGTCCATGCTTTTTTAATACATCCATATGGTATTTGGTACCATAACCCACATGTTTTTCAAAACCATAAATTGGATATTTCTTAGCATAATCATACATAATCCTGTCTCTTACAACCTTGGCTACAACAGAGCTTGCAGATATTGAATAGTGAAGTAAATCCCCCTGTGTAATTTTGTCCATCTTGTAATTTGGTATGGAAGATATATTCATACCATCTGCAATTATGTAATCCACTCTCTTTCCAACCTTCTCCTCTACAACCTGCAAAGCTATACTCATAGCCTCAAGTACTGCTTTCTGTATACCCAATCTATCTATATCTGCTGCACTTACTATCCCATATCCAAATGCAAAAGATCTCTCCGTTATCAATGAAAATGCCTCCTCTCTTTTCTTCTTTGTCATCTTCTTACTGTCCCTTACAAATGGTACTACTTGGTCAAGTGAGTTAATAACTACACAACCTGCAACCACAGGACCAGCTAAGGGCCCTCTTCCTGCTTCATCTAAACCTGCAACTATTTGGTATCCCTGTGACCAAAGTTTCTCCTCTAATTTGGTATCTGGATATATAATCATGATATATGATACCATTAAGTATGGATGAAGTTACCTCAACTACAACCCTCTCAGAGCAATTACAGGAACAACCTGTATCTTCTACTACATCTCTTGGTTCTGTTTTAATTGCATCTCTTTCCATTTCCTTGTTTTTAGTCATTGGGTATTTACTTATTAAGTGGTTTAAGTTTTAATGTATATATATAAATTAAATATTTACTGCCATGTCAGAGGATAAAACATTTTCATTTCTTAAGGGTATATTAGTTGGAGCCATAGCTGGTGCTGTAACAGGAGTACTGTTAGCACCAAAGTCAGGTGTTGAAACAAGAGAAGATTTAAAGAAATTAGCTGTAGATTTCGGAGATAAAGCGAATGAGCTTTACACAAAAGCATCTACTATTCTTAAAGAGAAACTAACTTCACTTAAAAAAGCTGGTAAACAGATAAACCGAGAAAGTTATTTGGAATTAGTATCTCAAGTAGTGGATGAGATAAAAAAGGATGGGTTAGTTACTGAAGAGGTCGCACAGAAAATTTCGACACAATTAAAAACAGATTGGGCTTTAGTAAAGGAAGAGTTAAAGAAATAACACTATATTTCATCAATCATAAGATTAAATATAAATATGAGAGACTAGAAATAGTCTCTCTTTCTTTGTAGAATAACAATATTATGCGAGAGTAGTTCAGTTGGCTAGAATGTCTCCTTCCCAAGGAGAAGGTCGCGGGTTCGAATCCCGTCTCTCGCTCCAGATTTCCTATCTATACACCTCTCTTCTGTGTCCTATCCGAAGAATTTTTATTTCATCATCATTTACATCGAATATAACTCTATATTCCCCAACTCTAAAACGAAAAGATCCTGTTCTATAATCAGTTAATGGCTTTGCAAATAGAAGTGGATCCTCTTGTTTACAAAAGAAATCAAGTTTAATAATAATTCTTTTCTGTATAGATTTGGGGAGTTTTTTGATATCTCTTACCGCAGATACTGTAAATCTATATTCCATAGTATTTACAGATTAAGCATTTTCTTCACCTCATTGGCAGAATAAGTTTTTTCCTTTCTTCGTTTATCAATTCTTTCTTTAAGTATTGGGGAAGCCATCGCTTCCAAATCTTCAATTATATCTTCCCACATATCATTAGGAATTAAGACCCCTAAGGCCTTATCGTTTTTCAATACACGGTAGAAGGTATTTGTATCAGCAGCATCTTCAAACAAACGGGTTAGACCAGCCTGTGCTTTTTGAATATTTGTAAATTTTTCAGAAGATATTAATTGTCTCATATTACAGAAGTATTACATGATTCTGTAATTATGTCAAGACTGTAGTATAATATCTCACTTCCTTTTTACACTCTTACCTGTTACAATACTGTTACATATGCTGATGTAGCTCAGCTGGTAGAGCACTCCCTTCGTAAGGGATAGGTCGGTGGATCGAAGCCACCCATCAGCTTTTTAAAAATATGAAAACACCTACATACACAATTACAAACCTAATCCTCTCTTACATAGTTAAGTATGAACTTGCCATCAAAGACATAACACACTATCCCCTACCAGAAAAATATCTTCTACCTTTACAAGAAAAATACGGTGCAGAAGATTTAAATGCTCTCGGTGATTTAGTTGGTAATACCATTGGATACAACAAATCACTACAAGTACAAAGAGGACAAGAGCTAGCCTCCCAGAGAAAAAATCTTCAACTATTCATAAATATCCGGAATGCTAAAGATTACATAAATTCCTACACTACAAATAGCTCTCTTAAACCATCTATAGAACTCTCTTCACACCTTAATAAACTAGCAATGAAAGGACTTGTAGATGATTGGGATTTGGCAAAATTAAAAACATTCTCAGAAAAACCAAACGAGATATATGACACATGGTTTAAGATGAGAGACTACTACCCACACATTGACTCTGCATCACATTTTAATGAGATTTTCGAATGGATAAAAGATGGAAAAGATTCAAATCACAAACTTATTAAATTCGCTGCCCTTACATACGAATTCATAGACAAAGCGCCATATTTTGTAGGAAACCAAATTACAGCAATACTTACCCTTGAAATACTTGCTAAGCAGTATGGATACAATCCAGATAACTTACTTCCTTTCTTCAAATCCATAAACAACATATCCCAAGATTTACTAGATGCATTTAAGATATCTAAGAGTAAAAGAGATCTAACCACCTTCATAGAAGCATTCCTTTACGCCATATCTCTTACTGCCATAGATGTATCCAGAGAATTAAAAGATACATATACAAAGAAAGTTAAAAAACAGGGAGCCTTAGAGATATCACTAAACCCAAGACAAATTAAAGTCATGGATTACATAACTCTCAATCACAAGATTACCAGAAGTAAATACACCAAGATGATGGGTGTATCCTTTATGACCTCCTACAGAGATCTACAAGAAATGGTAGATAAGGGATATATCAAACAAAAAGGACAAGGAAGAGGAACCTTCTATGTCCTCTCCAAAGAACAGGAAGATATTGTCTTGGAAATTGAATAATCTAGTTAAACTTGTTAACATTACTAACTATGGAATATGACATCATCGTTGGTTTAGAAATACATGTACAAACTAAAACAGAATCTAAAATGTTCTGTTCTTGTCCTACAGGATATTTCCAGAAAGATCCAAACACGCATGTATGCCCTGTATGTTTAGGACTCCCAGGAGCGCTACCAGTTCCAAACAGAAGAGCAATTGAACTATGCATACTCATGGGACTTGCTACAAATTGTAAGATAAACCAGAACATATACTTCGACAGAAAGCATTACTTCTACCCAGACTTACCAAAAGGATACCAGATTAGTCAGTACAAAGACCCAATCTGTTCAAACGGCAAAGTAACCTTACCCTCTGGAGTAGAAATTGAAATAGAGAGAATTCATCAGGAAGAGGATGTTGCTAAATCTACCCATCACAAAGAGGTTTCTACAAACAAAGATTATTCACTCATAGATTACAATAAATCCGGCATTCCACTCATTGAGATAGTAACTAAACCATGTATCCGCAGTGCTAAAGATGCAAAAGATTTTGCCACACAAATTAGACAGATTTGTAGATACTTAAATATCTCTGATGCAGATATGGAAAAGGGACAGATGAGATGTGAACCAAATATCTCCATACAGGAGAAAGGCAAATGGAAATATGAAGATGGAAAAATATTACCTGTTGGAGATTACAAATTAAATAACAAGGTTGAAGTAAAAAATATTGGCTCCATAACTGCAGTAGAGAAATCCATAGAATATGAAGTAAAGAGATTAACAGAGGAAATAACAAATGGAAAAGAAATAATACAGCAGACAAGAGGTTGGAATGCAGATAAGGGAATTACAGAATTCCAAAGAAGCAAGGAAACAGCAGACGATTACAGATATATGCCAGAACCAGACATCCCTGTAATTGAAGTCTCTAAAAAAGATATTGAAAGAATATCTAACGAGCTTGTAGAACTTCCACACGAGAAGATAACAAGATATACAAAGGATTACGATATCTCTACATACGCCGCAGAAGTTATTTCTTCTACAAAAGAAAACGCCTCTTACTTTGAATCTCTTCTTGCAGAGCTTAAGCCATCTCTAGATGAGAAGACTGCTGCAAAAGAGGCAGCCAATTGGTTAATGGGTACAGTATATTCAATTGGTAAAGATGTAGATATTAAAGATTTAGCATTACTAATTAAAAAATTTAGAGATGGAATCATAACAAAGGGAGTTGCGGAAGAATTACTTAAAAACTGTCTAGAAAACAACAAAGATATATCGGATGAGTTAGAAAAGTTTGAAAGTTCTTCAAAAGAAAACTCTGAAAAATTGGAAGATATTGTAAAAGATATAATTGCAAGAAATCCTAAGGCAGTAGCAGATTACAAGGGTGGTAAAGAATCTACAATTGGCTATCTCGTAGGACAGGTTATGCAATCTACGAAGGGTAGTGCAAATCCAAATGAAGCGAAGAATATATTAGTGAAATTACTTAAATGAAAATAGATGTAAAACATATAGCAGATTTATCTAGAATAGCTCTTACACAGGAAGAGTTAGATAAATTTACACCACAGATGGAAACAATATTACAATCTGCTTCTGAATTAAAGAATGTAGATACTGATAATGTAGCACCAATGAAAAAACATATACCATTTTCAGACTTAAGAGATGATATCCCTACTCCATCACTTACTCAGGAAGAGGTATTAAAAAATGCTAAACATACTGAGAAAGGATATGTTAAGGTATATGGAAAAATATTTGGTGACATTGAAGAAAGTTAGTATCTCTAGTAAAATACTCCCTGTATAAGCCGAGGTGGTGAAATTGGCAGACACGCTTGCCTTAGGAGCAAGTGGGAGTAATATCCCTTGCAGGTTCAAATCCTGTCCTCGGCACCATATATTTTTTACTTACAATACATGCTAAAGAAAATCATAAAACCATTTCAAGAAGTACTACTTGAACGAAAGCTGTGCGTTGGATGTACAGGACAACTAGAGAATTCCAAAAGATTAGGAAACCTCTCAGATAATAGATTCATGGTACAGTGCAAATGCAAAAGAAGATATGTATTTGACAAAGAAATGAACAAATACCAAAGAGCTACATTCGCAGAAGAACAACAAATACTAAAACAGATCAAAAAAGATAGTGAATAGTTATCTTCACAAAGTATTCCAATTATAGTAGAATTCTTAAGGTTATGCCGCTATCGTCTAGTGGCCTAGGACAACAGGTTTTCATCCTGTAAACCGGAGTTCGATTCTCCGTAGCGGTACCATATTATTTTATCTGCCCAAACCATGTACGAAACAGAAACAAAAATTAAAACTCCAACAGAGAAAATCGCTGCAACCTTTTCCTCTATTGGGCAGTTTTTACTTTCCTTTTTAGAAACAATTGTTGTAGCACTAGTAATATCCATTGTTTTGTATCTGTTTATCATGACCCCTCATGAAGTTATTGGTAACTCCATGCATCCAACATACCAGAATGGAGAATACCTAATGGCAAACAAGCTATTGTACAGATTCCAAGATCCACAAAGAGGCGATGTCATAATCTTTAAATATTCAGATACACAAGACTTCATAAAAAGAGTAATTGGCCTACCAGGAGACAAAGTTATGTTAAAGGATGGACATATATATATCAATGATCAGCTACTTGATGAATCAGCCTATTTAAGTAATTCAATCTATACCAACGGAGGAGAATTCCTCCACGAGGGAGAAAGTATCATAGTTCCTAACAATGAATACTTTGTATGTGGAGACAACAGGCCACACAGTTCAGATTCTAGAACCTTTGGCCCAGTATCCAAAGATAATATAAAGGGAAAAGCATGGCTTGTTTACTTCCCATTCTCACAATTCAGAATAGCCCAGCACGAAACATATTCTAACCTCTAGACCTCTTGCGTGAAACGTGGTAAATTGATAGGGTAAATATGAAAACATTCGTTATAGCAAATCAAAAAGGAGGAGTTGGTAAAACAACAACTGCAATTAATCTTGGAGCCAGTTTAGCTCTAAAAAAGAAAAAAGTCCTACTCATTGACCTTGATCCGCAATCTAACCTTTCTTCTGGAATTGGCTTTACACAACAGTTTGACAAACAGAATTGGAGTTCTTCAGACCAACCACCATACAAAAGTATCTACGATGTACTTGTACAAGACGATCCTCTCTCCTCTGTATTTGTGGCTACCTCTACTCCTAATCTTTTCCTAGTTCCATCACATCTTTCACTTGCAGGAGCAGAAATTGAGATGGTAAATATGCTCTCAAGAGAAACACTTCTTAAAAAGGCTCTCTCCAAATTCACAGAAGATTTTGACTATGCCATTATTGACTGTCCTCCATCCTTAGGATTATTAACCATAAACGCATTAATTGCTGCAGAGAAGCTTCTAATTCCAATCCAGTGTGAATATTTCGCTCTAGAGGGCCTAGGGCAGCTACTAGAGACTACAAAGTTAATTAAAGGCATCAATCCCTCATTAACAATTGGGGGCGTAATATTAACCATGTACGACAGCAGGACAAAACTCTCTGGAAGTGTTGTCTCAGATGTACAATCCTTCTTTGGAGATGTTGCCTTTAATTCCATTGTACCAAGAAATGTTAGACTCTCCGAAGCTCCATCATATGGACAAACAATATTCCAGTATGACAAGAAATCTACAGGAGCACTAGCCTACAAGAGCTTAGCTTCTGAGTTTATACAGCGTTTTGACGATTAATTTTTACATTACATAATATGCAAAACAACGAAAGACTGGGAAAAGGATTAGCTGCATTAATTAGTACAAATGAGATTGACAATACTAATAGTGCGTACAATCCAAATTTCGACATAAACAAAATAGAGGCAAACCCATACCAGCCTAGAATGCATATAGATCCAGAGGAGCTCATAGACATTGCAGACTCCATAAGAGAGCACGGAGTAATACAGCCATTAATCATTACAAAAGACAAAGATTCTGACAAATATTTTCTCATTGCAGGAGAACGAAGACTTAGAGCTTCACAACTAGCTGGTTTAAAAACAGTTCCTGTAGTTATACAAGAGTCCTCTCCCCAAGATATGCTTGAGCTAGCAATTATTGAGAATATCCAAAGAAAAGACCTTAATCCTCTTGAAGAGGCATATGCATTTAAAAAGATGCAGGAAGAATTCGGTATACCACAAAGAGATATTGCACGAAAGGTTGGTTTAAGTAGAGTAGCAATTACAAACAAGATTAGATTACTTACCATACCAAATGAAGTTAAGGAAGATGTTCTAAACGAGAAATTAAGTGAAGGACATGCAAGAGCTCTCCTTGGTATCAAAGACAAAGTCTCCTTAATTGCAGCTGCAGATTTAGTAGTGAAGCGAGGTATGAGTGTAAGAGAAACAGAAGCCTTAGTTAGAAAAATTAACTTTGGTAAAGGTTCAACTACTAGAAACTGGAAACGAAGTGATGAAGAAACAGATAACTACTCAAGATTATTAAGTAAAAAATTGGGATACACAGCACATATATCTAAAATGACAAAAGGTGGGAAAGTTGTAATTAGATACAATACACACAAAGAATTGAAAGAATTAATGAGTAAATTGCTTTAAGCAGTTACTTCCTGTCTAAGCTTCTCATACATAACCACAGCAGCACTCGCACTTACATTTAGTGAACCAATGCCCTCTCTCATTGGTATAGATATTTTTTCATCTGCTCTCTCGAGTAATCCAGCAGTAATCCCTACATCTTCAGCACCCATTACAAAAGCTACTGCACCCTTTAGATTTGTCTCAAAATATACCTTTCCATCCATATGTACAGCAAATATCTTAATGTTGTTTTTCGTAAGAAGTTTTAGAGCATTAAAAAGATTTGTTTCTACAAGCGGTATTCTTTCTGCAGCTCCCATGGATATTCTAATTGTTTCGTTTGTTATTAAGTTCTTCTCTTGAGGATTAACAATAATGCCGTTTACACCAACTGCAAATGCAGTTCTCATAATCGCTGCAATGTTTTGGGTATATTTAAGATCATCTAATACTAAAAAGAATGGCTGTTTACCTTCACTTGAAAGCTTGTCTAAAAGTTCCTCTAAATCCCAGTTGTTCTGGGAGTACATATATCCTAAGATACTTTCACTATTTGAATTTCTAAGCCTTCTAGTAATAATCTTTCTGGAGACTTTCAATACAGGGATGTTCTTCTTACCTGCTATCTCTACAATCTCTCTAACTTTTTCATCCTTGAAAGCATTAGCTGCAATATACAGTTTGTCAAAATCTCTACCCTCTTTTAAAAGTTCAAGGATAGCATTCTTACTTTCTACCTGTATGAATCTTGTTTTTGACATAATTGGTATCTTCCTAGACAGATTCTACCACATCTACATAGTACTGACCTCTTTTAAATCCAGTCATCCTTCTGAACTGTACTACTCCATCTTTGTGAGCATGAATTGAGTAATCTTTTGACATGTATGTATTCTTTCCAGAATGATACACAGATCCTCTCTGCTTAACTATTATATTTCCATTTTTTACAACTTCTCCAGCAAACTTTTTTACCCCAAGTCTTTTTCCTGCTACATGTCCATTGTTTGATGTGCTTGCTGCTCCTACTACGTGTGACATTGTTCTGTATTAACAAAATTATTTAATTGCAGTTATCTTCTGCGTAGAACAAAAATGTTCCTTGTGATAATACTATTTTTTCGTTTCCACATCAAGTCCCTTCCCTTACAAAGTTCTCCATTTACAACATCCCATTTCTTGTCAAAAATATCTCGGATACTGAATGTTTTCCATCCTGTATGGGTTTTGTAAGATGGGATTATGACTACTACAACAAACCCTTCATGGGCAAATCTATTTAGGATATCTATTAATCCAAGATACAAAGCTTTGACTCTTTCAAGATATACATCGGCTCTGTTTGGAAAAAGGACTCTTCTTTGGGGAGGTCCCATGTATGGCTCACATACTACACATTTAACTTCAGTCTTTTTTAAATCACTAACTATTCTTGCTGGGGGATTTGTAACATCCATCTGGAACACCTTGTATTTGACATCTCCAATTTCTCCTATACCAGAGAGCCATTCAATATTTTTCTCTGTATATTCAATCGCTTTTTCATCAATATCTGATCCTAGTAAGTCAAATCCAAGAATTCCTGCTTCCATAAGTATTGTTCCAGATCCACAGAATGGATCCCAAACTATACCATCTTTTCTGCCTGTAAGATTTACCATGATTCTTGCTAATTTAGGAGGAAGTGTTCCCATTTCTAAGTCTGTATGTGGCTTGTCCATATCTCTCTTTGCAAAACCATCTACATCTTGCACAGATATTGTACTTCCGTATATCTCTTCATTCTCTGTGCGAATAATACATAGCTCAAACCCTTTTTCTAAGATACTGTTCCCAACAATTTGTGCAGAATTTAGTGCACTGCTTCTGGAAAGTGGATTAACAAATCTAGATGGTCTTCCTACTTCTTTAAGACCAACCTTTATCTGCTTACCAAGCTTTCTAAGAAATCTTGAGTCTGTGGATTCTGGATTACCTAAAATGCTTAAACCAAATATTACTTTGTCTTCTTTCTTAGAGAAATCGTTAAGGAATGTATCTAAATCTTCTATTATGTATCCAAATCTTATGAATCCACCAAGTCTGTTGAAGACTTTTTTAAGCACCTCCTCAGAAATATCGTTACTTTTAACTAGCAGAATATTGTCTGAATATCTATGAATTGTATCTTTGTTTAAACCAAAGGTATTAAAAACAGAAACAAGTTCTGCAAAAGATAAATCCTGAAAATTTCCTGACTCAAAATAGTACTGTTTGGGCATTATCCTATTTTCTTAACAAGAACTTTTGTTATTAATGGTCTTGAACCGAAATGCTTTCTATATCTGGATTTAGCCTTATACTTAAGACCATTTATCTTCTCTCCTTTTTTCTGAGAGGAGATTTCCAAAGAAACTTTAGAACCCTCAATGTATGGGTTCCCTATTTTAATGTCTTCACCATCAGCAATTAAGAGAACCTCAGAGATTTCAATCTTGTCTCCTTTGTTACCTACTAATTTGTTAATCTCGTATTCTTTTCCTTCATATACCTTGAGCTGTACTCCAGAGATAGCGATTACTGCAAATTTATTCTTAGAAACTTTTTTTGTTTCTTCTTTAACAACCCTCTTAGTTACTTTCTTTGGTGTCTTTTTAATTTCTTTCTCTATTTCTGCCATAGGAAACGATTTTAAGTTAATATTGTCAAAAAGTCAATAAATCTAAGATATTTCATACACATCTAATATATCTTCACTCTTGTTTTTTGTCTTTCCAAGATATTTCATATATATATTCTGTACAATACCCATAGAAAATAGTGTCATTATAGTTACAGTACCACCTGAGCTCATAAGTGGAAGTGGAATGCCCGTGGCAGGTATAGCCCCGAGATTTGTTCCTACATTAATAAAAACTCCAAGAAGGATTTGTAACCCTACTCCTATGCATATCAAGGATAACATTCTATCTTCTACCAAATTCATTCCTGTTGTAAAACATACAAGCACTATTGCTGCATACAGGCCTAAAAGAAAGAGACTTCCAACAAGTCCAAATTCTTCTGCATAGGAAGCAAATATGAAGTCAGTTTCGTGCTCTGGTATGAACTCTCGTTTACTTTGAGTACCATTTCCAAATCCTTTTCCAAATATCTGTCCAGAGCCTATGGCTATCCTGGACTGGTTAACATTAAAGCCAATATTACTTTCTGTTTCGGCTGGATTAAAAAATGCCTCTATTCTGTCTTTCTGGTAATCACGCAATACACTATCCCATACGACAGAGAGTAAAACCCCAAGAAGTAAGGCAACAGAAAGAGAGATTACAACAAGTATTTTAGACATCCTTCTTGAATATATTGAAAAGATGGCAATCACAATTCCCAAGATAACAAGAGCGTACCAATACCAATTACCCGTTATAGCTGCCACCAAAAACCCTGTGGTTATACTACCGATTATTGTTACCAGCACACTGTTTCTAAAAGGATTACTAAGGCCAAGAAATGCTAGCAGAAACCATATACTCATAATTAACAGGGACATACTTCCACCTGGTTCAAGATAAATGAGGAGAAAAATAACCAAAGTACTCGCAAGAGTAATTAGAAAGAGTATCCATTCATTGAATTTCTCTTTCATAGACATAATGCTTGCTGTAATTAGAATAACAGAAAGTTTTGCAATTTCAGATGGTTGTATCTGAAATCCACCTATGACTAGCCATCTTCTTACACCGTTAATAACTGGAGCAAAGAATAATGTGATTACAAGAAGAGCTACAGTAACACCATATATTAGAGCTAATACTTGCCAATACTTAAGATATGTCAAATCAACTTTAGAGAAGAAGAGAAATCCTAGCCATCCAATTCCCAAAGCTATGACTTGTTTCCAAACAATACTAAGTTCTCCAAGACTTCCATCTGGAAGTATCCTCGTAGAAAGAAGCGTTATTACTCCAAGAGCAGATAGAAGTATTAGTGGTAAAACAATTACTATGTTTGAACCAAAAAAAGTCCTTTTCTTAGAAATGTTAATTGGCATATGAAGATTTTAGCACCTAATCTTTATCCTGTCTTCTCATAAAGGCTGGAATATCCAAAGGATCTTCTCCATCCTCTTGAGGAATGTTTATTGTGGCTTCAGACTTCTTAACAGATTCATCATCATGCTCTTCTTTCTCGTCGTCATCTCTTTCAAATGTTTCCAACACCTCATCTTTATTATCTAGAATGTCTTCATCATCATCTATATCTTCTTTCTTTTCCTCTTCTTTAAATCCAAATGTTCTAAGAGGTTGTCCTGTTGTTTTCTGTAATTTAGTGTATACCTGTTTGTTCTCGTCAAAGCCTGTTGCTACAACTGTAATTGTTAATTCATCTCCCGCATCTGGATCAATTTGTGCACCAAATTTAATATTTGCTGAAGGGTCTACTGCTTCTTTAATTAATTCTGAAACCTGACTAATCTCTGAGAGTGTTAAATCTGCACCAACGACATTGTAAAGAACACCAGTTGCACCCTCTATAGACATATCCAAGAGAGGACTTGTAGTTGCTTTTCTAGCGGCTTCCGCAGCTCTATTTTCTCCACTTGCACGACCTATGCCCATAAGCGCAGTACCAGCATTTTGCATAACTGACTTAGCATCATTAAAGTCTGCATTAATGTATCCTGTTTCGCTTATGAGGCTGGAAATACTTCTTACACCCTCTGCGAGCACAGAGTCTACCTTCTTCATGGCATCTATAAACGAAAGCTTCTCACTTTCATCAATTATCTCTAATAATCTTTGGTTAGGAACAACTATCAAGGTATCTACCTTGTCTCTAAGTGCTGCAATACCCTCTTCAGCTATTTCTTTTCTTTTATTACCCTCAAAATCAAAGGGCTTGGTAACAACCGCTACTGTTAGTGCACCCATGTTCTTTGCAACTCCAGCAATTATTGGTGCAGCTCCAGTTCCAGTTCCTCCACCCATACCTGCTGTAATGAAAACCATATTTGCACCCTCCAGAAGCTCCTGAATCTGGTCTAAACTTTCCTCTGCAGATTGCGCACCCATCTCATGGTTACCACCAACTCCAAGACCGTGTGTCAAATCTTCTCCAAGCTGAAGTGTAACAGGTGCAGAAGACATCTTTAATGCTTGAGCATCTGTATTAAATGCCATAAATTCAACTCCAGAAATATCGTAGTCGTTCATCATCGTATTGATGGCATTACATCCACCACCACCGACTCCCACAACCTTAATTTTTGCTACTGGATCTACATTGGTTGTAACTAACATAACACTTTACTCGATAATTTTAATTAAGGCAGTAAAGACTTAAACCATTCTCCAACTTTCCCCAAAAATCCATTTATATTTACTTTTCCTTTCTCACTGCCACTGACATCTACATCATCATCTAGGGCATGTTTTATCAAGCCTTGTACACAAGCAAAAGATGGATCGGAGATTTCCTCCGTCATTCCTGAAAGACCTGAAGGATATCCTACTCTTGCTGCGACTCCAAATACACTTTGCGTCAATTTCGTTATATTTCTTAGTAATGCACTACCCCCTGTTAAAACTACACCTGCTGGCATAGCAATATCGTAGCCTGCTTTCGAAACATTCTCTTTTGCCATTTCAAATATCTCTTCACATCTAGCCTCTACAATTTTCTGAATCATATCTTTTGAAACACTTTTCTCTACACCAAACTCAGAAAGATCTACCTCATCACTCTTAGATTTTTTCTCAATGGGTTCATCTGCTCTTCTAAGAAGAGCTGGTGTTGAGTCCATATCTTTACCTTTTTTAACATTGCATTTGTTATCTAATATGTCTGACATGTTTACCTTTATTTTTTCAGCATCCTCAAGAGATACTTGAAGGCCAATTGCTATATCACTGGTAATACTGTTTCCACCAAGAGGAATAGATGCACTGTAAATGATTGCACCCTCTTCAAATATCGCTATACATGTTGTTCCAGAGCCGATATCCATTAGTGTAACACCCAATTCTTTCTCTGTATCTGTAAGTACTGAAAGTGATGATGCCCAACCATTGAATATTACATCATATACATGAAGGCCAATCTGTTCTACGCACTTTTTAATATTCTGCCAGTAAGAATTTGGTGCAGTTATGATATGTGTTTCTACCTCTAATCTTCCACCACTCATCCCAATGGGATATTTAATTCCACCTTGATTATCTACTACAAATTCTCTAGGGATTATATGGATAGGATTAAGGTTATCTGGAAGAGATAAGGTTCTTGCATTCTCAATTGCTCTATATGTATCGTCTATTGTTATTTCCGACCCTGCAACTGCTATAACTCCTTTATTGTTTAGACTTGTAACCTGCTCTCCGTTTATAGATACATATACATCTGAAACTGTAACTCCTGCCATTCTTTCAGCAGCTGTAACACTCTCTGAAATTGCACTAGTTGCATTATCTATATTAACAACTACTCCTTTCTTTATCCCTTTACTTGGATGAGAACACACTCCTATCACTGTGGGTTGCTGATTATCTTCAACTGATGTTATCACAGTTGTAATTTTAGAAGACCCCACGTCAATTGCTGTTATTATTTTGCGTGCCATATTTGTTTAGAGGCAGTAAATTAACTTTAAATTTATTATATACAAAAATTCCAATTAAACAAGTTCTATTTAATAATATAATCAAAAATAGGAAGTTTGGCAAGACATACCTACTCC
>DAOSSC010000006.1:19319-23829 GCA_035377085.1 Candidatus Dojkabacteria bacterium | reverse complement strand
TTCTTTTTCGTTATGAAATTAATAGAGCTTAATATAGCTAAAAGCTATATTATTTATTCTATTGTCTGATCCTTGGTTCTGCTGTAACCCTTATACCTAATTCCTTAGCTAAATCAGCATCAATAATAGGAAGTATCTCTCTGTTAAATTGTGATATTACAGGTATTACATCCATAAAATATTTAGCAGGATGAGTTTTATTTATTAACTCTTCATCATCAGTAGCATATCCATAGGTTTCCTTGACTAAAGCATTTAACCCTCTCTGTACTTTTGTTACCGTACCAAGAGCAGGAAGAAAACTACCCCTTGTCATTGATAGGAATGACGTAGGATCATAATAGAATCTGACTTCATCTACACTCTTGATTATGAGTTTTGCAAAGAATTTGTATTTATTCCTCGTGAGAGCATCTTCATCCTCTGGGGGAGCAGCTGCTTTTGCTGTGAGCATTATAGTGAGTAGGCTAAGAAGAGTTCCAAGTTCCTTCATTTCATTGGATAGAGCTCTTCTCATCATATCATAGAACTCTTCATTTGTAATTTCAAGTTCCACTCCGAATTTCTTCTTATAGTCTTCTCTTTTTCTTTCTAACATTTCATCCATAATGGCAAGACCTTTATCTGTACCATTCATAATATCCATCATTTTTGAGATGTTTCCATTGCAAGCCTGAATATAGGCTTTTACAAAGGCTCTTGTTCTTCCATACTCCCAATCATGAGTTTCAAGATTATATTGTATATCATGGGCACGTACACTTACTTGTTTTGGTATCCAATTACGAAACATTGCAAATGAGCTTAATAATACATCCCTCCTATAGCCAGCCTTATTCTCCTGACTCATCTGACCATTAAGATTTCTTCCCCATTCCACTATTGTAGTTCTGAATTTAGCGAGTTCTTCATCGTTCACTCCAGGTATCACTATCTTATCATCCTGGATTTTAGCTACGTTCATGAGAGAATTAGTTTCTTTTAATTGCTTCACCCTATCCTCAAATCCTTTTTCAAAAGTCTTTCTCTCACTCTCTGTCATTGAGTATTTCACTCTCTCCTTAGCCTTCAAATACTGTCTTACATTCACTATCTTCCCATCTATTACTATTGCATTCTGTATAAGAGAATCAGCATTTGTAAATTGAAGGTGTCTCTCAGGAAGGTAGTTTGTAGATTGCATGAAATCCTGTACAGTCCATGTACCCAGCCACTTTATATACCCTTGTTTCAAAGCAAGTTTTCGTCTCTCTTCAATAGACGTATCTCCATTTAAGGGAACAAACATATCAATCAATCCTTTCTCTACAGTAGAGAGTCTCCCAGCTATAAGTCGTATATGGTTCTTATAATATTCACCATATTTATACATTCCCCCATTATTTATGAAGGATTGAAAATGCTGACCAAAGTAGTTGGGAACCATTATACTTGCTTTCAATCCTACGGCAAGAGCCTGTGTAAGGATATTCATACTATTCAACCCCTTCTCAAGAGAAAGAGTTCTTTTATTTGCTGTTTCCTGATCCTTCGATGTTTTCTCTGCTACAAAGGAAAGGGTAGACCTACCTATTGAACCTAAATCCTGTCTAAGCCTGTATATATTATCATCTATTATGTTCTGAACAATTTCAGCATTCTTGTTGGAAGACTTATCTACTTTAAATTCTCCATTCTCTTCTATAGGTCTATTACGCTCATCAACAATCAGATGTCCTTTGGATCTTTCCACTTCTTCCAATGTCTTTAGAGTAACCTCCATCTGTCTTGCACTCTCATATTCTAATAAGCTTCTTATCCATAAAGTACCAACCTTTGTTAAATCTCTTGATAATTGATGAACTTCCTTATCTGTCTTGGTGAATAGTCTTGGTATTTCTCTTTTAGGAAGACCTGTCTCCTTATCAATCTTCCCATAATCCTGCTGTTCGTTAATTCTTACAGTATATAGGTCATTAAATATATCTCCAGACTCCTTTATCATGTTATTTGTAACAGAGAGTCTTTGCAACATACTTGCCTCTACCATAGCAAAGAAAGACATTCCTTTATGAGATAGATATCCATTTCTTATTCCTCTCTCATTAAGGGATGAGAAGAATTTCCATACAGTAAAAGCTTTATCATTAGCCATAAGTTGTCTATACTCCTGAGAGTAATGTAAATCAGCTCTCATAGTCTTATTAAATAAATAAGCAAACTGAGGATGAGTATAACCATCAAAATTCTTACTTTCTATATCAAGTCTATTCTTTAAACTCTTTAATTCAAATTCCCGTCTTTTTTCATTATCTGCCTCCTCTGTAGAATATATTGTATTATTTATAAGTTCTTCTCCCTTTTTAAGTGCTTCATCCTTTAACTTATTATATTCTTCAATGTTGAGATTATCTAATAAGAATTGTCTATTCTTAGCTAATTTAGCTTTTGAAAGTTCTTCCCAAAAAGATTTATCAATTTTCTGTATAAGACGAAGTTCACCATTTACTACAGTTCCTATATAATCAAAAGCAGACTTACCTTCAGCTCTTGCTAAATCCTCTAATGGAAGAAGAACATCTGTAAGATCTTTCATTAATCTACCCATTTCTATATTAATAAGGCTTCTTGCATTGAGAACAAGATTAGCAGCTATATTAACTATCTTTGAAGGAATACGGGATAACTCTGACAGGGTTTTAAACATTCCTTTCACTTCCTTCTCAGGAGCAAGCACTCTCTCTTTATAGGCTTCCGTAGTTACTTCCATTTTTAGAGCAAGATGGACAACATATTCTTTTTGTAGTTCTGTAATTTCATTTATCATTCTTTCTGTAGAAGATGCTATCTTGTCTAATCCTGGATTACCACCTTGACCATTGAATATCTTTTTAGCTTTCTCATCTAATCCTTCTTTGGGAAAATATGAAAGAAATACCTTGTCTATATTAGCAAATTTCTCTGCACTTACTTTTAATTCAAGAAGCTCCTCTAATTTAGTCCTTATATCTTTTTCAGTAAGAGTTGAATAATCTAATCCTTTAAATGTATCTAAAGATTTCTGTGCATTCTTTAAGAATGTAACTCCCACATTAACCAGAGGAGCAAAGTTAAGTTGCATTCTTAATGAACGTATTGCCTTACTAAGCTCTTGTAATTGGGCCCTCTTAATATATTTCTCATCAGGAGAAACTCTTTTCTTACTAAGTTTATTATAATAACTATTGAGAGAACCTACTAATTTATCTACTTCAGTATTGCCTGTAGATTCTACATCAGTAGGCACATGAAGAAGATATAACTTTGGTTCTTTCTTTGGATCAAGATTACCTATCTCAATAGATCCAGGATATAAAGCACTATTGGGATCAGAAGGAACAAGATATTGATAATTAAGTTGGAAAGGTATCATTCTTGCCATCCCTATCTGACCTCTCTTCACTCCATAAGTATCATAATCCATTCTTGTATATTCACCCATCTGAGGAACCCATTCCTTTTGTTTGTACCAAGGAACATCCTCATCCCTTTTCTTATCAATACCCATAAACTTCCAGTCAAGGGTATGTATCTTCACATCCTTTCCATCCTCCGTAGGTTCAATAGCCTTGAAGTCCACTGTAGAAGCAAGTTTCTTCTTATCTCTTATATTCACCACTTTTGTTTCTACAAGAAATCTTGTTCCAGGTCTGAATGATTTTATTAGTTCTCTATTAAAAGCCTTCAGTTTGTTCTGTATTTCTGTACTTAGCACTGTATCAATAGCATTGTCAAGAGGAGTTTCCCTTGCATATCCATCTTTGTCTATAAGATTGACAAGCATATCATTCTGTATGAAAGCATGACCAGCTATACCCCAATCTCTTGCTTGATCATCTCTTTTCTGTTGTGTCTTAGTCCTCTCAGGCATTCTCTGTTTGCCTTTTACTTTCTGGGTAACAGTTGGTATCATTCCCTCTCCGTCAAGAGTATAATGTCTGTCAACTTTATTGACAGTATCTTCAGGAACTAAATCAAGTCTCTTGTCATAGTCAAGGTATTTATTATAGAATTGATCTACTATATCGTTCTTTACTTGAAAGAACACACCTTCCCCTTTTATTTCACCTTGAACTTCTCCACTTATTATCTTTTGAGCAGCTTCCTCAAATATATCAATATCACTCTTCTTATATAAACTCCTGAACCAATCTAATATCTTCTGCCACCAACTTCTTATGTTAGTCCTGTTGTTCTCTTGAAGCAGATCAGGGAATTCTGTGCTTCCTTCTGATTGTCTGATGATAAGTTCAGATATGAGTTTGTCTACAGCTTCTTTCTTTATCTTCCTGATATTTGGTTTTCCATCCGATGTCTGATAATCTTTCTTCTTACTGTATACATCAAATACCTGTTGATAGATTTTAAAGTTTCCTATCTTACCGATCATTTGTGTAACCATCTGAGGATTGATCTGTTCCAAAATAGCTGTTGCAACGTGTACCATCTCCTCTGTAAGAGCTACATTCTCCTTTCCATGAGCAATAGCTAT
>DAOSSC010000006.1:0-19219 GCA_035377085.1 Candidatus Dojkabacteria bacterium | reverse complement strand
CTCTGGAGGAACTGTTATAACAACCTTATTGTCATGATCGTTTTCTCCCTCAAACACCTTTACAACATTAAACGTATAAGACTTATTAATCTCTTTAGCTTTTTGTTGAGCAATAGGCCAATAAGCAGCATCCAGTCCTTCGGCTTTCTTAGCTATTTCCCTTTCAAGGTTCTCTTTTATTTCGATTTTACATGCCATAGCTTATCCCTTACATTCTTTATTAGGTCTTTTTGTTTCCGGTAATCCTTCAGGAGCATTTCTACTAATAGATTTAAATCTTTCCTTAAAAGATTTTTCACTACTTATATCTTGTCCTTTTTCATTTCTGAACATCCATCCCTTAGGAGCATTTATAATTGTAGGAATGCCTAATTTTATTCCTGCTTTAGCTCCTGCTTCATCAAATCCAGTTTGTCCACCAGTTCTAATACTTTCAATTTTATTCTTTAAATTAGGCGAGTTTAATATTTTATTCAACAATTTATATGTAAAATCATCAACTTGTTGTTGAGTATATTTACCTTTCATGGTATAGATACCATTTCCAGCAATATTTAAAGTAATTCCTCTAACCTCAAATTCTTTTGGTAAAATTATATTATTAGGTAACTCTTTATTTTCTAATAAAGATTTCATTTCTTTTTCAGAAAATCCTGCCATATTAGTTCCAAACTTAGTAACTAAAAACTTTAAATTAGGGTTTTGATTAGCTGTTTTTATAAGTTTGTTTATAGATTCTTCTACTCTACTTAAAGGTACACTTCTTTTACTTCCTATTTTTAAAGATGTACCTGTAATAGAAGCTGCTTTAGTTACAATACCAAAAGATTTTCCTTCTGTTCCCTGCATTAATTTATCCACAACTCCATATTCTGACCACTTACCTTTAGTTCCTATAGGTAATGCAGTATAGTTAGAAGAAGTTGAACCTCTTTGAGCCAATCCTGCTGTACCTCCACCATGTCCTCCTGCTGTGTTTGCTCCAAAAACAAATACTTCATTTGTTTTTAAAATAGTTATATTTTCAGGAGTATATTCTCTAATAGAATTTAATTGTTCAACTATTTTATCAACTCTTTCTTTAGTTACAGTTAATGTATTAGCATCAATTGGAATATATTTCTTATTCTGATTCAATACAGATGATTTAGTTAATTTTTCACCAGCACTATTAAAATCTACAGCTATTGCTATTGTTGCATCAGCAGAAGCATTCTCTATTGTTCTATTAACATATCCTCCAGAACTCTCTTTAAATTGTATAGCAGTAGCTCTTGTTTCTCCCAAAGTTTCTCCTGTTCTCTGTGAATAATCCTCTAGTAATTCATCCTTTTGTATATCATTAATATCTTCAATAATATTATCTCCTTTTTCTATAGACTTCTGTTTTCCTTCATATTCTTTAAATATATCAACTATTATTCCATCATGTACTTCTCCTGAAACGGTTCTCTCTATTCCATCCTCTGTAATCTTCCTCTCCACTTTATCAAATCCATTATCAAGAGCAGATATCCTTCCTATCATTGCTGTATCTTCTGTTCTTCCATACATTTCTTTTGCTCTATATGAATCACCCCAAGCATTAATTGCTTTATAAACATATTTAGGTATCACCACCAGCTCACCTTCTTTGTTCTTAAATTGATCATAGTGAATTAAAGGCTTTCCTTCTTCTTCATATACCTTCTGCATAAGAACCTTATGTACATGAGATTTATCTCCTGACTTCCTTCTCTTTATCCTTTCCTTATTTGATATACTGGTTTCCCATGTATATACAAGAAAATCATGACGAGCTTCCTGTGTAAATCTACTTATATTTATCAACTTAGGAACATTATTTTTCTTAAATTCCTTTTGAAGTTTTTTGTCAAAGAATGTATTTACATCTCCCCACTTACCCCATACATCAAATGCTGTATAATAATGTTTCATCTTAGCTCTTGCAAACATAGCCACATCTTCATTATTATAATTATTCCTTTCAAATACCCTTAATGTATTGAAATCAGAAAGATTAGGATTATCCTCAAGGGCAGATAAAGCATCATTGTAAATCAATTTGAAATCTTCATAAGGAAGAAGATTTGTAAAGGCTATAGGTGAATTACTTACTCCTGACTGAAGAATAGCGATTCTTACAAGTTTTCCATAGAGAGCAAGATTATTTTCAGCCCTTAGTGTCTCCCTCAATTCTTCAAATCCATATATAATCATATTCTGATCATATACTTTTGTATCCCTTGCCTCTATATAGAGATTATTATTTGCACCTTTCCTATTTCCACTCTGTTGTTTAAGTGATCTAAGAATTATATTATTATACAAAGGATGATCAGGCTTACCTTCTATACCTTTTGCCTTATTGCCTATTATACTATCTCTGTAATGAATGATTTGTTCTGCTGCACTTTTAACTTTATCAGTTCCAGCTAATATTTCAGCAATCTTCTCATTAAACTTCTTATCATTCTGCATAGCCCAATCAAATAAATCACCTACAGCCTTTTGAGCTATCTTGAGGAAATCTTTTGAATTGAGATGAAAATAGGGAGCAAGAACTTTTTCCATTAATCCTCTTACTCTTGTCCTGTCAGATATAAGAATTGTATCACCAAATGCATCTCTTAAATCAAGCATTGTGTTTCTAAGATTTCCTACAAAAGATCCATTTATAATAACATCTACTGCAGGAGCTATTTCTTTTTTATCATTCAGAGCAGATATAATTGTATTTCTGGCTCTGTTAAGTTGAAAGTTTTTCTGCGATATTAAATAAGGATCATTAATGTTGGCTGTATCAAGATTGCTTGCCTGTGTTACATAGAATAGATGTTCTGCCATCTTAGCATATTTCAGAAATTCACCAAGCATGAACTGTTGCTGAGCCTTCTGTAAATCACTCATATTCTCAGGATGACTATTATATTCAAGCATTTCATATAAGTCGTTCTCTGAAGGTATTTCTGTTATATCTATACTTTCAGAAGGCTTATATTGTTCCTTTAAGTCCTTCACCATTCCATCTATAAATAGCCATGAATATCCTCTATTCTCCAGATTACGAAGATATTTGTTTATAATAGGCTGTTTCATAAAATAAGCTACTGATTCTTTAGATACTCCTAAGCTTAGAAGAAACAGATATGTAGGAAGAACATTTGGTGTAGCTCCAAGTTCTATAATCCAGGGGTGATTGGAAATATCAACATATCCATCTATAAACTGGCTATTGATATTAGAAATAAAGTCCTTTCCATTAGCACTCTTCATCATTGAAAGAACAGGTCTCAGTACACCATTGATCTTTATCTTATTATATTCCCTAAATCTTATTTTTCCATCTCCTAACCAAGTTTTATCAATAGGATTAATAGTATCTCCTTCTATAAAGTCATCATTTATAAAGGAAACAACTCTTTGTCTCTGACCAAAACTTGTCTGTCCTGTGGCAGCAATACCAATGGCATATTTACCTGTAACAAAAGAATGTCTAAGGGTATTCATAAAGCTCCTGCTGAGCATATTCCCTACAGACTTATAATCCTTCTCCTTTATCCCTATTTTTGCATTTATTTTCTTTGTAATATCCTTCATCTCTTTAGCAGAGTTAGGACGTGTAAGATGCTGAAAATTTGCAGGATGTAATGTCAATCTCTCAAGAGATTCAATATATTCATTCTCCAATGACTCCTTATACCATTGTTCAGCAGTTTCTTCTGCTATTATCTCTTGAACATCTCTATCTGTAAGTTTATCTATGCTTTTGTTTAGCTTTGTTATTCTGGATTCAAATATTTCTTCTATCCTATCCATAGGTAAACTACCATCAGGAAGAATTTCATCAGCAAACCATTCTTTAAAAAGAAGAGACCACTTCCATATTGTTTCATCTTTAGCTTGACCAAATGCTATATCTCTGAATAACTCCCTTTGTTCCTCCTGTTTTAACACTTTTCCAGTAGCAGTAGATGCTTTCTCCTTTACAGTTTCTAAATAGAGTTGTTTAAACTTATTCTTAGCAACCTCTCCTATTCCATAATAAGGAAGAAGTTTAACTCTATCCTTAGCATCTTTGTATACGTTCTTTAAATAGATGGAAAGTTTATCAATGTCAAAGTCAGATCCTACTTTCCTTACAATAGCAGATGGTACTACAACACTATCACCAAACTCTTTAGGCAAAAATTTCTTTACCCTGAAAGCATCAATGGAATTCTTATTCTGTGTAGGAATACGAAATGCTACACCTGAAAGCAATCTTTGTCCTTCTGATGTGGTGTTAAGATATCTTAATAGTTCATCATCAGACATATCACTATCAAACCATCTTGCCACCATTATCTCACATACATTGATTTTCTTCTTTCCGCTCTCATCAACAGTTTCCGAATAAAAATCAAGCTCTGTAGAAGCATAAACCAATCTCTCTACTCCATCTTTATCTTTTACCTTAATAGCCTCTATACGATTAGCTTCAATCATAGATGAAGGAACCTGAACCTTAAGTCCACCTTTTATCTTAGGTCGTATAACATTCTTGTCAGCAATTGAATAAAGAATATTTCTGATTTGTTGATAGGCTGGTGTAGCCTCTATAACTGTATCACCTTTTTTAAATCCTTCAAAAGCATCTAATATATTATCATTAACCTCCCTCTTAAGAATTTCTTCTTTAAGGGTTTTTACCATCCTATCTGTATCGCCTATTATATATTTACCATCCTCTTCCTTTATACCTAACCTATTAAGAATAGTACGATACCCCTCATTAATCTTCTCTTCAAGAATAAGCTGATTATGCTTGATTTCCTTATATAGTTCGGACTGTTCCAGCTTTTCCCTATCCGTAAGATCATACCATTTTGTAAATCTGTCATTAAAGTCTGTATTATTTTCATCAAAGTCAATAGGAACACCAGCTTCAAGGAAATTCATTGTGGCAATCTTTCTTGTCTGAGAACCTTCAGTAACCTTATTTCCTTCTTTGGATGGCACTTCTGATTGTACAGCCATTATTGTAAATGGGATTTTGGAAATACCCTGAAGAGCATTTATATTATCTCTCATCTCCTGAGTTTCAAATGGAGCTGTATTAAATTCCCCGTTCTCATTATATACACTAAATACAGCTTCAGTACCTACTTTACTTCCAGATTCATAAACAGCATAATCAATGTCCTCTTCAGTCATTTTATTATACAGCTTAAGAGCATTTGATTCAGGATTGAGTTTATATAATATCCTGAATGAAGAAACAGGAAGGGCAAATTTATGTAACACTATATCATTATAATCCCTTCCATTGGCTTTACTACCCCTTACAATAGGCTTTCTTGGCACATAGGTACTGCTTACTTTAGGATTATTCTTCTCATGTGCCTCAAGAGCTTTCTTTAATTTCTCCTTATCCTTTATTGTCTTTACAAGCCTTTCAAATTCCATGTCATGCTTGTATTGTCTCTCATTATCATCAGACCAATCTCCTGCCAACAGTCCGAATAAGCGATTACCCTTCAATGTAATTACACCACCTCCATCAGTTTCAGCATAAGGATCTTCATATCCTATAAAATCCCTATTACTATATACATCAGCAAGAGTGATGGCCCTGAAATGATCTCTAAGAAAGTTTGTCTGGGCATATTTATTGTCCTTATAATCCCTATTGAATATCCTATGCATGGTTTCTCTCAGCTCTCTTGAGGTATTCATCAATGGAGAGGCTGGAGAATCGAAACTCTTTGTTCTTTTTAACTCCTGACTATATTGGAAAGGATCTGAATATATAAGTTTATGAAGTTCTATGTTTGCTATCATATAATTTATAGACAACATTCTTAACTGCTTGTCTATAATTGCTTGTGTAAGGTTTTCTATATCCTGAAACATAGGGAGTTCATCAGCTACAAGTCCTTCCACTGATTCCTTTATAACACTAAATCCCCTGAGCATATCTTCAGTATCCTTAGCATCCTGTTCTATGAATTTTTTTACAGCCCTGTTTATTTCTGTCTTATTCTTTTCATACAGTTCTTCAGCAGTAAACTGAAGATTATCATCAGAGGTAATTTTATTATTCAATTCCTCTCCCAATATATCCTTAAAGAACCTTAGATCTCTACTGTTCTTTCCACTCACTACCCTTCTGTCATCTCTTGAGAGATCTATTTCAGAGATAAGATATTCCTTAAATATTTCGAGGAACTCCTCATTCATGTATTCATCCTCATTGACAAATGGAGAATCAGCATAGTGCATTCTTACAGCATGTTCAAGAGAAGCATCACCAGGAACAAGGTTGGAATATACACCATCAAGATTGAGGATTATCTCCTGAATCATTCGTTGTCTATGAGTAAGTTTTGAAGATTCTTTCTTCTTTCCCTTCTCTTCATCTATTGTTCCATCTACAAATACAGGATGCATAAGATTTACTGTTCCTTCTCTGCGATTACCATTACCCGCAGGTCCAAGATTAAACATCCTGTTAAGCAAAACACTACTGCTAATAAGTTTACCTTGTTCATTTCTTCTCATTGTAAACTTATCAGTAAGAAGGAAGGAATAGGCAGTAGTAGCTAAATCACTAATATTCTTTGCTTTGGTAAGATTATCATAGAAATTGCTTATTGCATTTGTACCTATAAAGGTTTGTGTCCTTTCTCCATTGATATTAAAATATGTACTTTCAAGTCCAGGAGATTCCAAGATAGCCTTTATAGTAGAAAGTTTCATTAATGCTCCATCTATATCAAGTGTCTTTGTAGAGATGGTAGTGATACTATTATCTACCTGTTTATCATCCACCATTACAGGTTTACCACTCTTATCATATACAGGCCCTAATGTTGAAAGGCTTATTTGCATACCCTCAACAGCCTTTCTAAATACGTCACGCTGATTATCTGTAAGTTTCTTCTTTAAATCATTAACATTGAAGTCAATGTCAAGTTCCTTAAGAAATTCTACATACTGACCAAGGTTAGCCCTATCAAACTTTATATTCTTTACTTTCGTTGTAGCTGAATATTTGCCTGTTTTAGATTCGTATTTAAAATAAGACGTACCATTCTTAATCTTATCAATGATATTGTTTATCATTGTTCTCTTGATCTGTCTTGCTGCACCATTAAGGGCAGAATCACTTACCACAATATCACTCCCAGGAAGAATATATACTGACAATACATCAGCATTTTGCTTCTTCATAGTTTTCCAGAACGCAGAAATAAGCTTTAAATCATGTTCCTCTAATATGGAAAAATCAATACTTGTCTCATCAATACTACCTTTAGCTGATTTCTTTGTCAGCCTCTTATAGAGAGCATCATAATTCAGATTGCCAAGAGCCATTATTCTAAGCTTGTCAAACATATCATTTATGTCTATGGCATCATGCAATTTGCTTAAGAGTTGTATGTACACCTGATCAGGTGGCATCAATATAACCCCTCCTATAGAAGAAGGATCATGATGAACTCCATCACTTGTTTTGGCTAATGTAGCAAATAAAAGCTTTATGGCTGCTGGAGATTTTCTAAATGAGTCTATTTTATGAGAAGGTTGATATTCACCTCTTCCTGAATTATCTTCATCATTAAGAATAGCTTCATCATTTTCATCAAATTCAATATTATAGGCTAATAGTTTCTCCTCATATTTCTTGAATAGTTCGTCCCAAGTAGTATCAATCTTATCATACAAATCTTCAAGATCATTATATTTCTTAGAGACTTTTTCTGCTGTAGTTTTACCTTCAGCTATAGCGTCATCCAGAACATCCAATTGATATCCAACATAGTTCTTTATTTCGCTCTTGAGGGCTTCGTAGAGCTCTTCTCTGTATAACTTGTCACTTACTCTGAACAAACTCTTATTATCCTTGCTAAGACGTGTGAGAGTGCTGTATACCATCTGTTGCATGATATCATGAAGCTGTGTGGCAGGAATGCCCTTCACCCTCAATTCGGCACCTTCTAATACAGCTACATCATCTACATCAATTATTCCTCGTTTGGCAAATGACAAATTAGACTCAAAAGGATTATATTGTGCATAATATCCATTTCCTATCTTATCAAATAATTTCTGTACATTACTTACTGCCTGTTCACCCGTAAAGAATGTCTTAATAAAATTAACAATATCGTGGAACAGTTTACTAATCCATGACTTACCATTAGACCTGTCAGGAGCTATTCCAAAATGTTGATAATCCCTGTACTCTTCAGCTATCTCTTCCTTTATCTGCTGGTCTGTAGCATTTTTATATTCTATTGTTTCTCCTGTGAATCTATCTACATATGAACCTTCCCTATTTCTGAATTCTTTTAATATGACTTTCTTCTCTTTCGGGCCAGCCATCATCTTCCATACAGCCTCAAATACCTCATGATAGATAGTACCACCTTCTGCATGTTCGTAGATATATAATGAAGCATCCTGTAGCATACCCCATACCTGTCTTCCATTTGAAGCTTGCATTATATTCTTTACTCTATATACAGGAATATTAGGGAAGTTCTTTCTGATGAACTCCTCTATCTTAGTCCAATTCTCTCCTTCAAATCTTTCAGCTTCTTTTAATATCTTTAATCTGAAAGCTATATTGTCAGGTTTATCTGATCTGGGTCTGCTCGCTCGTTTAGAAGTAATATCTTCAGGTTTCTTCTCCTGAATAGGTTGTTTTAATAACTTCTTATTATCATCAATTACTTGCTGTATAATTTCATCTAGTTCTGTAGAACTCTCATGAAACTCTTTACTATCACCAATATAATCTACATTAAAATAATTTCCTTTCTCAATAACTTCAATATCTGTTTCAGGAAAACCTTCAGTTACATCAACAACTCTTTCTCGTGTTTCATCTTCCTTCTGATTATATGTAAAGTTAATGAAATACCCAGGTTCTTCTTCTGAATCATTTGATATATATTCTATTTTTCCTTCTACTAAATCTTTCTTAAGAGAGCTTACTGTAGCAGTGCTCCAATCTACACCTTCTTGAGATTGCTTTGTTTCTTTAGCGTTTTCCTCAGGTTTTGCTGGAGAAGTTTCATCTTTTACAGAAGGTTCAATAGGAACTTTATATCTTGAAAGCAAAGGTTCTATTTTCTTATATACAGAATTTCCAATCAGATTTGTGGCTTGTTCTTTTGTAAAATCTTCTCCTTTAGCTTTTTTATCAGCAATGACAGCATCTACAAAAGCTTGTGGTATGCTTGTAATATTAAAGCCTTCTCCAGTTTCTACAAACTTTTTACCATCCAGTTTAAACTTAACATCATGTCCTCCAAAAGAGTTAAAATGAATAGTATTCTCTTTTACACCATCAAGAACAATCTCTTCAGGAGCTGATTCTGGAGTAGCTGCAGGTTTTGGTTCTGTTTTCTTAGGAGGTGCATTTACTTCTCCTGCAGGTTTAGCTGCCACTTTATCATCTACAGTTTCATCAGTAGTAAAATATATGGCATGCCTGTTAAAGTCTTCTGGACCAGTAAGAGGTCTAAATCTACTGACTAATGGAATATCACCATTATCTCTGTTTATGACCTTACCACCTTCATATATCTTATTGGAAAGAAGATATGTCTGGTAGTTCTGCCATTTCCTTCCTACCGGATTACCATTCTCATCTATGCCTGTTATTTCAAAATAACTTGCTGTAACAGATGATTCTGAATTAACAAGTTTAGCATTTACATTATTATAAATATTCTTCAGTGCATTTACTATCTCCACTTTATTATTCTCAAGACTGCTTGGAGTAAATTCAAACGATGTCTGTCTATCACCTGATATGAAAAGTTTTGACACAAATTGTCCTTCTTCTTCAACAGTTTCAAACCATATATTATTTACACCTGTCTTTCTCTGTCCTGTTTTAGCATCATGCGTAATCCCCCAATAAACAACAGACTTCAACCATCCAAACAGTCTTTCTGATTTAGTTCCCTTTCCTACAGAACCCTCCTCTACAGCATTCTTTGTTATCTGTAAGAGAACATCATATATTGTATTAGCTTCCTTTTCAGTAAGTTTTCTGTTATTAAGTTTTGCTACAAATTTTCCAGGCACTTTAAGTACAACCCTGCCAGGCTTAACTCCAATACTCATATCACCTGAAACAGCCTTATCATTTGTTGTAGCTACTTCCAACACCTTTTTTTCACCCAGCATCTCAGGAGATATTAATCCCGATTCTTCAACAGGTGTACGTGCATTAATATCAACAACTTTCTCAGGCTTCCCATCTTTACCTGTCCTACCTGTTTCTGTCATTACATATTCAGGGAAACCAAATGAAGGAGTGAATGTTACAGGAAATATCTCTGTCTGATTAAGAACAGAATCTCTCCAAGTCTGATATCTCTTCTTTAATTCTTCTCTAACATGTTCAGGAGTACTTTCCCTAAACATTGTACCTGTAACCCTCTGACCATTGCTATCCTTATATTGGGCTTCTAATCCTCCAAGTGGATATACTTGAAATAATGCATGATTGAGAGGATCTATTAATTCATCTTTTTCATTCCTCTCTTGAATAGGATTACCGAATTCATCGACCAATACAGGATTCTTTCCGTTCTCATCTACCTGTACTATTACACCCACTATTACTTCTTCAGCCTTATATTTATCAGACCTTCTATCTTCAGGAAGGATGAAATCTATCAATTTCTCCAATCCAGGAACCTTATCAAGATTGTTTAATGTAACATGTATAAGCTTAAGATTAGGATTCTTGATATCACCAGAATTCCATCTCACTCCAAATCTATCAGTTCTCTGTTGATAAGGAGGATTCTCCCAATTGGTAGACGTGCTATTTACTACATGAGCATCAGATTTCTTACTTATTTCTTCGTGTATATGTTTATTATCTGATTCTGTTTGTACACCATCATCAAAACTATCTGTAAACTCTTTCTGTAACTTCTTATTCTTTTGTATCTTCTTCTGTTCTTCTTTCTTCCTTAATTCATTATTATACAATTCCTGGAATTTTTCAATAGCTGTTGAGAGCATGTTATATCTGGACTTATCTTCCTGATACCATTCGTTAAGGGCCTTTAGTCTATCTTCAACATCTTGTAAATCTTCCAGCTCAAGAGAAATGATTTCATTTATATCCTTATCTTCCATCATAAGGGTATAACTGGCAATGTCATCTTTTAGCTTAGCAAAACTGGCAGATATGTCTCCTCCTTCAGATATGGCAGATAGCGTATCTTTTATGTCATTTCTTAATAATTCATAATCAGCAAAGTCAGCCCTATGTTCGTTTATTACCTTCTTGAGAAAATTAGTAGTCTTCTTTATAGCATCAACTATTCCTTTATGAAGACCCTCCACCTCACTTAAGCTCTTCTCAATACCTTTAATAGTATCTCCAAGCCATTCAGCTTGCTTTTTAAGCTCATCAAGCATCTCCTTTAAGTCTTCAGGAAGTTCACTTATATTCTCAGATAAATCCTGAAAATAACTTAAGTTCATCTGAAGATCACTCACTTCATTATTAAGCTGTTCTATTTCCTTTTCAACATTATTCTTTTCTCCTTCCAAGAAAGCAAGAGTTTTCTTTCCAACAGTTAATATCTTTCCAAACCTACCCTCAAACTTCTTCTTTCCTGATTCCTTAGTCTTATACAAATCAGAAATGTCCTGTTCTATATTAAGAAGCGTTTGCCTCTTGCTTGATATTTGTTTAGCCTTGTCTGTTATAAGTTTTGAGAGATTTTTCTCTATTGCAGAAATAATACTGATTCGCTGAGCCCTGCTTTCAGCCAACATATTCTGCTCCTCTTTCAATGATTCTGCGCTCTTGAGAGCTTCTGCTGCTTCCTTCTGTTCTTTAGTCTCTACATATTGACCTGTTCTTACCAATCTTGCTTCCGTAAATCCTTCTTGAGCAACAAAGTGTGAACGAAACATTTGTTTTCTTTCAATCTCTCCCTTTGCATTCTTATATACAAAAAAGAATTTTCCATCTTCAAATATTAGTCTACCTACTCTTTCACCTCCATATTGTTTTCCAAAATTGTATTTAAACTTTTCATTCATATGATGATAGAAATATCTTGCAGCTTTATTCTTAAGTGTATCAGACATTTTACCCACCTTATATCCTAATAAGGTTTCCTTCTTTATATCATGCTCTACGCCATTTTGGTCCTTTACCTTTATTGTACCATCTTCATTCTCCTTTATTATAGTAAGACGGGATATTTTTGCAGGAGCATCAATCCCTTCCTTTTCAAAATCTACAGGCTTTCCTGCAAAATATTCAGTACCTATCTCTAAATCCTTTTCTCCAGTTTTAGTTTTAACCTTAATTGTTTCTTTAGGAGGAACAGCAGAACCAATTGGAGTGATAGGAGCAGTTTCAGCCTTTACTTCATCATATTTCTTAGGATTTTTCTTTATATCATCATACTCTTGTAAGAATTTATTTCTACGAAGAGTCATTTCTGCTACATCATCAAGAGCCTGACCAATATCATCCCTCTTTGTTGTATCTTCAATCTTTGTTATAGCGTCTACAGCCTCATTGAACTTATCAACCTTACCAGCTATCAAATCAGCAACAACATCATCTATCTGTATTCCTTGAGCAACGAGTTTTGGTGTAAGGGTAGGAATCCTTTGATCATAATCAGCAATCTTTGAAGCAGCGTAAACAAGTTTGTCAATAACTACGGGAGAATATTTTGGCTTTCCCTTTTCATCCATTATCCCACCAAATCGAAGATTGAGGGATTGATAGAGAGATTTTACATTCTCAGCTGTCTGTTCAAACATATTAAGTCTATTCAGGAAAGCTTCCCTTGTATCTGTTTGCAATGCTTTACCTTCTGCCTGTAATTGAGCAAATCCTTCTTCCGTACTTGCTAATTGTCTATAATCAGCTATTTCAGATTTAACTAAATCATATCTTCCATATTTAATCCTTGGAGTAAGATAGTTGGTAATATAATCATGTTCCAGATCTTTACTATCTATAATATTCCCATCAACTAAAGCACCTTCACGCTGTTGCTGTATGTAAGTACCTCTCTTGACAGCATCAAATGTATCTTGGGTGAAATTAGAAAGCCTATAATCATTAAACCTTTTTATTGCATCTTGTGTGTATGCTGATTTAGCTCTATTCTCTCTGAATCTTCCAGGGCCCATCATTAATGATCCTGATAATCCACCGATAAGAACATTCTCCATTCCCTGATTAGTACCAAGAGTTTCTTCTACTCCTAGCATCATACTTTCCATAAAATCGGCAGGTTCTCCTTTGTACTTCTTATCGAAATAATCCTGTGTTCCTATTGTAATGGCATACTGAGACCCTTCTTCAAATGCTTCAGAAGCAGAAAATGTATAGGGCCTTATTTTATTTAATGTATAAAGAAGTTTTCCTCCTCGTGTAGGAGCAAGAGCAAACTTTCCATCCTTCTCTACAATCTTTCCTATCTTTCTTGTAAGGTCATTTATAATACCTTTTTCTGAAGCATAAGAGGAACTGAGAATTTTAGGAAGTTGAATATAACTTGTTGCAGCTAAAAGTCCTGCATTCAACATATATGAGAAGTTGCCAACATCTTCAGATCCTGCATTTATTTTTTCTAAATCAGTTCCTGTAGGAAGCATACCCCCATGACTGTCCTTATATTCCTGTATCTTATTTTGTCTGTATTCGTTAAGATTATGATAGGCTTCAAAGCTTGCTTCTCCAGAGACAGAAAGCCCTGATACAAGAGCCCTGCTTCCAGGATTCATCAGATTGAATTGACTGATGAACTTATTGGAGGCATTCAATATATTCCCATATGAACTGGTTGCTTTCCCAGCAGCAGTCATAGCAGCCACATCAGCTTCAACCGCCGAGAACGCTTCACCGGCCTTACCCATTGCAAAAAGCTTTCCTGCCTTAGGAATCACACCTAACGCCCTGCTTAATGCTGTAATGCCGCCCATCCATGTCATTCCAGACAATATTGTACCAACTGAGAACCCCAAATTTTTTACGATACCATCCCAAATGAAGTTGGCGCTGAACAATTTCTTAGGGGAATACCATTCTGCATCCCTCTCAGCCTGAGTATAGTAATTGGGAAGTATCCTATTATCCAAGTCTTTGGTAACATTATCCACCCATCTGTTAAAATCGTTGTCATAGAAAGATGAAGCTTTCCCTGTCTTTTCCCATTGCACCAATCCATTTACTGCACCTACTGTACCTTGTAATAATGTAGTACCTGTAAGAGCTATACCCTTTCCTACAGCATTAACTATCTTGGCACCGGTAGTTTGTCTTTCAGCATATATCTCCTCGTTATTCAACCAAGGATAAATCTCAGGGAATCTCCCCGACATATCCAATCCTACTGTAGGAACTGACTTGAAAACATCACCCTCCCTCTCAAATCCAGAACTGAGAAGATGATTAAATTTTGTCATATAATCAACACCCTTGCTTACATCAGTCCTCGGAGAATATACGGAAGGAACTTTTCCTATTAAGTCAGCAGGGCTAACTGGTAAATTTACAGGTTTTACTTTTTCCATTATTCTTCTTTTTTTCTCATCGCATCAATTATCTCATCAGTAAACACGGAAGGATAGACTTCGAGATTTCTATTATAAAGTCCTGTTGTTCTATCGTATAATGTTAAACGATCACTTGTATGTTTTGGGTCAGGAAATATCAGTTTATCTATCATGTTGCCTGTCTTGTCGTACAAGTAAATCTTCATATACACTATATTAGGATTGGCTTCGTTCACTTCATAGTCAGCACGTGCCTTGTAGTTCTTTAACCCCGTAAAATCTGATTCCTTAAACCATGAGGTTTCAGGACTACCGGCGTCCCTAAGATTAGTACTTCCCGACAAATTAAGCATACTGATTATAGGAGACTTGTTTTCCGAAACAATGAGCGATGCTCCTGTAAGAGAAGTATATGCACCCTCGTCAATCTTAGTTCTGTATTCCTTTCCAGTTTTAGGACTACTTACTACAAGTTCATAGTTACTGCCCGTGCCAGTAGGAATAGCATCAACTGAAACAGTTGCATCTGGGTCTGCCATAAATGCCTTCTGAGCATCTTTTAGTTGGTTCTTACGATTTAAGTCACCATCATAGACACGCATTAATGCACTTATCTCAGAATTAAAATCGTCCCTGTTCTCCTTAAACCTCTTTATAGGAATCTTTCGACCCTGAGGCAAATATCCATACTCCTGATATTTTTCAGACTCTATCTTACCGAGTTCTTTATATTCACTGTAATCTATCTCATTAAAAAGTCTGCCTACATCCAGATCACCTATCCCAGTATATATCCCTGTATCTCTACCGATATCACCAGGACTAGTGTAAAGTTTATTTAGGATGTCGTCATAATCATCTCCAAACTTTTGCTTGAGCTTTGCCCTTTCAGCAGCCTGCTTCTCCCTTCTCGCATTACTTTTAAATATACCAGGAGCAGCATATGCAAAACTGAGTAGGTCTTCAGCACTAAGAAACACTTCTCTTCCTCTAGTAAACAGATTGCCTCCCACCCTAATAGTTTTACCTTTGATACCTGTAGACTTCAGTATTTCAGCATCGGATTTAAGATCGAGCCCTCTTGCAATACCTTCTGCCTGAGCTTCAGCCTTGACCTTTTCCATCTGCCGCTTCATTACTTCATTATCTTTCAATATCATTTCTCTCTCCTTTACCAAATCGGTAAACTCTGGAAGAACATCACCTTTTTCAAGATACCTTGACGCTACTTTTGATATATAACTCTGAGGATCATCTCCTCCATCCTTAATTAACTGTTCCGATATCCTTGCCTCATATTGTTCAACTGATTCGTTTGGATTTCTTTTGTTTGTCTTTTTATATGAAGTTATCGCAAGTATCCTATCTAACTCATTTCCTCTTTCTACGCTAGCATTATATCTTTCTTCAAATACATCTTTAGCAGCAGTCGGCCCTCCTGTAAGAGGCAAGTCATAAAACTCTACCCCATTCTCCTCCTTTAGCTTGGCGGCCTCCATAAGCATTTTATGTTGAAATTCTCTTTCTTTTCTATCCTCTTCAATCTGCCATTGTGATACGGAAGTCTTATACCTGAGTACTTCAAGATTGAATCTATTTTGATCCATAGTTACAGTATGCATTGGACTAACGGAGTACTTTATAGAGACATCCTGTGAAGACAGATTCTTTGCCATAGTGTGAAGATAATTGTTGGTATATAAACTAGCTCTCACAGCATCAGGATTTGTATCAGCTAATCTAATATTCTTATTCCTCGATGTCTCAAGTCTGGAGAGAGATTTATTGAAATACTCCAATTGCTTGTTTATAGAGTCTATTCTTTCTTTGTCTGCATCAGACTTGTTATTCTTTTCTGTTACATTCGTCAACTCTATCTGTAGAGCTCTTATCTTATCGTTATAGAAGTCAGACTGTTCCTCGAAGTTAGTATTGATTTCCTCCTTCAACATTTCAGGGGTATACGATGCCTTTGTGTATTCCCCTTCTATTGCAAGTTGCTGATAGTCGGCAGGAGTTAATGAAGTTTCAAGAGCTGATAATATCTTGCCAGCATCCTTTCCCTTCAATACTTTCTCCACCATTATAGGATTCCATATAGGTTCCTTTCCTGTAACTTTCCCTGTTACAGGATCTTTTATATCCCTGTATAGAGTATTTCCAAGTTCATCTGTCTGAAATAATTGTTGAATGTCCTCTGAACTTATGCCTACCTGATCAGCTATGTCTTTAACTTTCTTCCATACATCGGTATAAGGAATATACGTGCCCTTAAAACTGGTGCCAGCCTGGCCATCATTTAACCATGCATCAAGTTTTTTATTGAAGTTGAATTCATTGCTTGGATCAAGTTTACCTTCCTCCCTATCCTTGTCCATGCGAGCCATTTCTCTTCTTGCTAATGCTGTAGAATTGACAGCAGTTTGTATACCCTCGTCGGAAGATATCCTTCCGATGTTTCTACCTATCGTATTGACAAGCTGATAATTAGAGAAGTCACCAGCAGCAACCGTTCTCAAGTTAGTGTCGAGCTCACTCAATTTTGACTTAAGGAGATTCTTATCCTCATCCTTCATTAAGTCAAGCCCCGCAACTCTGTCTATTGCAGACTGTATCTTTCTTATGCCCTCATCATAACGCCTTTGCTTCTCAACGCCAACAGCAAGCATTGCCTCTACAGGAAGTTGCTGTACATAAGGTCTGAATTGTGTGGCTTGATCTGTCCAACTTGCCATTGTGTATTATATTAATTTAACAAATATAATTAATAATAAGGATAGTTATAAATTTCTCATGGCTTTTATTATAGCTCCATTCCTGGCAGTAATGCCCTTACTTTCTTTCTCTCTTTCCTCCTTGGTCTTCTTTCTCCACCCTACTACACGCCGTTCTCCTGTAATAGGATCGCTCTCATAACGGGCAACCATATCACGCC
Organism: Candidatus Dojkabacteria bacterium; assembly: GCA_035377085.1. Taxonomy (GTDB): domain Bacteria; phylum Patescibacteriota; class Dojkabacteria; order SC72; family SC72; genus JAKPKF01. Next base: position 1,731 of record DAOSSC010000006.1, on the reverse strand, counting down.
TGTCACTATATTCATCTTCATCAAAGCCGATTCCACTATAGTCCCATGCATAATAAGGAGCATTCCAATTCTGTGCCCTGAATCTTGGATCAAATCTGTAGTTGTACAGGTTTTCGTATGCTGCAAGAGTACGATTGTTCAACTGATTCTTCATATACTTGTCGCTAATAGACATCAACGCCTCTCTCCACAGTGCCTTTGTATTAGACTTAGCTTGGGCCTGACGCTGATACTGCTGGTCAAGTATTGCAAGATTCTTGAGCTGAGCATCATTCAACATAGCCCTATTCTCTCCATATACCTTGTCCCTCATCGCCTGATTCAACCTGAACTCTTCAGCATTGATTTTATTAAGGGCTTGTGCAGCCTGAGAAGCAATCATAGCCTGTGCAGCAGGATTGTTTCCAGCCATTCTTTGAGCACTTCTCACCTGAGCAATTACATCATTCTTCTGATCAGCAAATGAAACAGAATAAGGACTTCCTAATTGTGGCTGAAAGAATTGAGCCTGTACAGGTTCTTCCTTATCTGTAAGGGCAAACATCTCTCCCATCAATTGTCTGGGATCAAGTCTCTCTGTATCACTTGGTCTGAAATATGGTAGAAGTGAATTAATTCCTAAAGTCATTAAATCTGCAATTTCTTCTTTCGTTAATTTTCCATCACGTTTTTCTGATTTTTTGCCACTCTTATCATACAAGTCTGCAAGTACATCTAACACCTTGTCATTAGTCTGTTGTACTCCTCTTCCTAATGCTGTTATTTCAGTTTCATCATCATTATATTTATATCTCTCATATGGAGTTTTCATGCGAGGAGGAGCTACGTCATTTGGTCCACGAAGAGTAGATTGCATAGCTACAGCATCTGCTACAGCTTCATCTAACTTAGAAAGTTTTTTAGCTTTTTTTGTTGATGGTTTCTCTTTTGTAGAAGTGTTACTTGTTACATTTCCTTGATTATATTTCATTGCAATCTCATCATCCCAATTATGAGGAACGATAGGTTCATGATACAATTGAGGATTCTTAGGAGTTAATACATTTGGATTTACATATCCTGTATCAGGAGAAAGATAAGGAGATTGTGTTCCTATAATAGGAATATTCGGGAAACTTCCTGGAGCAATAGTAGGAACAGGAGATTTAGTATTTACTTCATTCTGTATTGTAGGAACATCCTCCCACGTAACAGGAGGAAAAGAATGCCTCATAAACCAATTACCTATACTTCTTTCTCTTTCATTATATCCAGGTTCAGCTTCTATACCAAGTAATTTAGCTAAACCACTTCTATATTGTGGCTTTTTTATACCACTTTGTGCTTTTGGAATAATTGCTCCTTTCTTAGCTATTTTATATTTACCCTTAGAGAGAGCATTGGCATCTACATTCATCTCTTCAGCAGTTTGATTGATTGCCTCTTGAAGAGAGGCTAATTGCTGCTTCTCACTTGCATAAGCTTTTAGCTTTTGTGTAGTGCCCATAAGGGTAGCCTTTGCTGAATTCAATTTAAGCTTATCAAATGAATTTGTAGGAGATAAGTCCTCAACAGAAAGAAGAGCCTTCTCAGCCTTCTTATTTTGTTTTGCTTCTTCCTTTGCTATATCTTTCACTTTCTTCTTAAATGTTTGCTTTGTTCCAGGAATAGTTAAATCACCAAACACTACTAAATCTTCATCTGTTCCTCCACTCTGTAATTTAACAGCAGGTTCTCCACCTTCCACCTCTA
>DAOSSC010000005.1:21337-26203 GCA_035377085.1 Candidatus Dojkabacteria bacterium | reverse complement strand
CATCATCTTCTGGGTATATGACAAGAAAACTTGTAGATGTAGCTCATGATGTAATCATCAGAGAAGATAATTGTGGTTACGAAGGAGAAGGACTTGTTCTAAAGAGAAATGATGATAGAAGAATGGATTTCGTAGATAGAATCTTCGGAAGAGTTCCTGCAAAAGATATTAAAATAGGTAAAAAGATTGTTGCTAAGAAAGACGAAGCGATAACAAAAGAAGTAGCTTTGGAAATAGACAAATCAGATTTAAATGAAATTTCTGTAAGGTCTCCAATGTTATGTAACTCACCACTTGGAATTTGTAAGAAATGTTATGGATTAAATCTTGAAAATGGACAAGAAATTGAAATGGGTAAGGCAGTAGGAGTAATAGCGGCACAATCAATTGGAGAACCAGGAACACAGATGACTATGCAGACCTTCCATAAGGGAGGTGTTGCTAAGGTTGATATCACACAGGGTCTTCCAAGAATTGAAGAGCTATTTGAAGCTAGAACACCAAAAGCAGAAGCAGACATTGCCTCTATTGATGGAAAAGTTCATGTAGAGATAGCCGAAGACGAATCAGCAACAATCTCAATCTCAGGAGAGAAGAGAAGTACAAGATTCTATGTCGTATCTAAAGCTAAGAAAGTTTTGGTAGAGAATGAGCAGGAAGTTAAAGCGGGTCAGATAATCTTTATAGATGCTGAAGAGAATGAAAAACAAGCTCCTTTCGATGGAAAAGTAACGCTTGAAGGTGGAATCATGGAAATAAATGGAGCAATCAAAGCAGAGGAGATAGTATCTGTACTACCAGGTGTATCCATACTTGTGGAAGATGGAGAAACAATAAAAGCTGGACAACAATTAGTAGAAGGTTCAGTAGATCCAAAGAAACTCTCCATAGTAGCAGATATAATTACAGCACAAAAATATATTCTTGACGAAGTTCAGAAGGTATTTAATGAGCAGGGAGTTCCAATCGATGATGTACACTTAGAGATTATCTTAAGACAGATGGCAAGACTTGGAAAAGTAGAAGAATCAGGAGATACAGATTCTCTAGTAGGATCTTTAGTAAATAGATTCTTAGCAGATGCGAAGAATAGACTATTACTAAGCCAAGGAAAGAACATTGCATTGGTAACTCCAAAGCTATTTGGTATCAAAACATCATCCCTAAATACAGAAGGATTCTTGTCAGCCATGTCATTCCAAGAGCAAGTAAGAGTACTAACAAGTAGTGCTATATTAGGAAAAACAGATTTCCTTAGAGGTATGAAAGAGAATGTAATCATCGGAAGATTAATACCTGTAGGAGAGCGAGCTGAGATAAAAGATATAAATGATGTAGCAGAGCTTAAATTTTAATTGATTTTGTTATATAATACCGACCATGCCAACTATTAACCAATTAATAAGAAAACCTAGAAAATCTAAAGCAAAGAGAGTTAAGCATATAGCACTTGCTACGAACTTTAATCCTCTTAAAAATAGATATTCAAGAGAGAAGAACCCTTTTAAGAGAGGTGTATGTCTTCAGGTAAAAACCATGACACCAAAAAAACCTAACTCTGCTTTAAGGAAAGTAGCAAGAGTAAGACTTTCTAATGGTATGGAAATTACAGCATACATCCCAGGTGAGGGGCATAACCTTCAGGAGCACTCTGTTGTTCTTCTAAAAGCAGGAAGAAAAAGAGATCTCCCAGGTGTTAAATATATTGTTGTAAGAGGTAAATATGACACTGCAGGTGTACAAGGAAGAAAGAAAGCAAGATCAAAATACGGTGCTAAATCACCTAAAAATGCAGACTAGTTTTAATTAAAGAATATAAAAATGAGAGGAAAAAGAGCAAAAAGAAGAGAACAAGTAGGAGACAGAAAGTATGGTAATCTAACTATCTCTAGATTGATAAATAAAGTAATGCAAGATGGTAAAAAAACAATTGCGGAGGATTTAGTATATACAGCATTAAACAGTGCTGCTGAAAGTGCAAAGGAAAAAGATATAGCAATATTTATGAATAGAGTAATAGATAATGTTAAACCAGCACTTGAAATTAGAGCAAGAAGAGTAGGAGGAGCTAACTATCAGGTTCCAGTGCCTGTATCTCCAAGAAGACAAGAGACACTTGCTATCAGGTGGATAGTTGATACATCAAGAGCCAAATCAGGCACATCATTTGATAAAACCCTAGCAACAGAACTTCTAAATGCATATAACGGAGAAGGTGAGGCTATTAAGAAAAAGCAGGATACTGAAAGGATGGCAGAAGCAAACAAAGCATTTGCACATTTCAAATGGTAAGCTTAAGCATAGAATTTATATTGATTTAAGAGGGGCTCAGGCCCCTTTTTCATTTAGATTTAACATACTAGGGGTTACTTAGTACTCTCTATCCTCTCCCAACCAGTAGAAGGCATATCTTTTCGTAATATATCTCTCTCCCAAAATATCTTTATCCAAGTTATTAACCTAACAGGAAAGAGAAGAAGAGACCATACGAACTCTTTAACATTTCTTGGATATTTCAGAACAAAGAAAGCATATGGTAACTCTATGAAAAAGCTTCTACTCTGCTTATCTTTCTTGAATATTCCAAACTTTTTTAACTGCTTAAAACCTCCAAGAGATCTAACTTTCTGCTTGTAGTAATCTTTCAAATTAGTAGGATATTTGACATAACAGGTAGCATTCGGATTATATGCAATTTCGTACCCATCATTCCGAAGAGAATATGAGATATATGCATCATCAGAAAGAACATTATCTGGAATTTTTAGATCAATATTTCTTATTGCCATTATATACCCGCTCATGGGATAGAAGCTTTTATCACTTACATAATAACCATTTCTTTTTACTTCTTGCATAGTATTTCTTCTCCTGTGGTCTCCTGATTCTGAAAGAAGATGTCCCCAATATCCAAAAATATTTTCTCTACTATCCTGAGACACTGGTCTTCCACTTACTCCTCCTATCTTGGCATTCTCAAATGGTTTAATTAATTCTGCTACTGCATTTTCTCCAAAAAAAGTATCTCCATCTGTAAGGATAATTATATCCCCCTTTGCTTTCTTGAGTGCTAATTTAAGAGCATACGGTTTGCCTTTGTGAGGATCAATGATATGGTGGTACTCACTATTGGAAAGTTTAAGTATGTTAGCCATTTTCTTACCAGCTTTGAGAGTTAGTTCATCTGGGGATACTTGTATTATCTCGAAAGGTTTAATAATGCCAGAATATTTTTTATCTGCTATACACTGAATACATTTTCCAATGGTATGCGGTTCTTTAAAAGAGGTAATAATTACTGAAATCATACGATATTATACCTGTTATGGAAAAATATTTTAAGAATACTACTTAGGTTCCTCTGTTGGAGTCTCTGCTCCCTCCTCTGTAACTTCTGTACCTTCTGCAACCTCTTCTCCCTCTGCAGCAACAGGAGCAATAACTTCTTCCTCTTTCTGAGGTTCTGTGACTGTAACGATTGTAGATTTCTTAGTATCTTCATTTATTAAGCTCATTCCCTCTGGTAGTTTAATATCTTCAACAGCGATACTCTGTCCTGGGTGATCTAAACCAGAAATATCTATTTCAATAAATGGCTTAAGATCAGATAATTTACATCTAACATCAATACTATCTAAAGCCTCAACCAAAACACCTAGATTATTCTTTACTGCTGGAGAAATACCAACAATATGGAATGGAATTGTAAATACCATGGGTTTGGACTCATCAATCTCAAAGAAAGAAATATGTCTTAATTCTTCTGTCATAGGATTAAAATCTATCTCTTTAACTAATACTTTTGATGCTTTACCATCTAATTCTGCATCATAAATAGTTGTGGAAGTTGCTTCTCTAGATATCTGTCCCGCTATTCTTGAATCTATCTGAATATTTGTGGATTCACCCTTTGCATTGTATATAACTGCAGGGGTAAGATTCTCTTTCAAAAGATTCTTACTTTTCTTACCAAGGATATTTCTTTTTGTGAATACAATCTTTTCCATAATGGATAGGAGTATATCAAAGAATGGGGGATTTGACAATAATTCAGCAAATATTTGACACTCAAACTTTTCCACGATATACTTTAGCACCTAAACTTATTGTCTGCTAAAAGTGAATATAACAGAAAGGCAAAATGCCATTTTAATGGCAGTAATTAAAGAGTTCATGGATGATGCAAACGAAGTAGGTTCGCTATCCTTGGTTGAGAAATACAACCTTGGAGTAAGCTCTGCGACTATTAGAAACGAAATGGTCAAATTAATGTCTCTAGGACTTTTGGAAAAGAATCACATATCTTCTGGAAGATTACCAACAGACCAAGCATTGAGGCTGTATGTGTCTAAAATAATAGATAGGTCATCTCTGAACCCTCTTGTTTCTGTAGAAATAAGGCAAGGAATATTTAGAGATAGATTCTCTAAAGATATTGTTATTAAATCAATTCTACAGATCCTTGCCAAAGAAACAGATTCTGTAGTATTCCTAATACTAGATGATGATGTTAGATACTATGGATTAGCCAACATTCTTGCATATGAGGAATTTCAATCAATTGAGAAAATAAAAAGTGTAATTAGTATTCTTGAAGACGATGTATTTCTTAAAAACATGGCTCAGAAATATTCAAGCTCTGGAGTGTCACTTCTAATTGGTGAAGAGTCAGGTGTAGGTACACTGCAAGACTGTGCTATGGCTTTTACTAAGATCCCTTTCTGGAATAAAAATAATTCGTATGTGGGTGTAATAGGTTCAAAAAGAATGGACTATTCAAAAGTAATTCCAGCATTAAGAGAGGTAAAAAATTCTCTTGAAAATGCAATGTCTGGATGGAGATAAATTAAATACAAGAAATATGAA
>DAOSSC010000005.1:8068-21237 GCA_035377085.1 Candidatus Dojkabacteria bacterium | reverse complement strand
CTTGTAAAAAGTTCAGAAAAAAGAAATGAAATCAGATATTTTCAATTAAAGAAATCTTTAAGTGAATCTGTAATACCATCTCTTGATGCTCTTAACCTAGCAATAAAGGCAAGTAAAGAATTAAAACTAGATGAAAAGACAAAGGCTTGGTTAGATGGAATCTTGGCAACAATACAGTCATTAGAGAAATCATTTTCAGAGATAGGAATAAAACAATATTTACCAATCAAAGGGGATAAATTTGATCCAACAAAACATGAAGCAGTAGCAACCGTAGAAGGTGGAAAAAGTGGTGAAATATATGACTTGGTACAACCAGGTTATATATTAGACAACACTGTAATTAAGCCAGCTCGTGTTGTTGTGTCAAAATAAATATAAATTTTTATTAATAAATATATGTCAAAAATTATAGGAATAGATCTCGGAACTACAAACTCCGTAATGGCCTACATGGAAGGTGGAAAGCCAAATGTAATTCCAAATGCGCAAGGTGGAAGATTGACCCCATCTGTAGTTGCAATTGGTGACAAAGGAGAAGTCCTTGTAGGAAATCCTGCAAAAAACCAAGCAGTAACAAATCCAGAGGGAACAATTTACTCAGTAAAAAGATTAATCGGAAGATCATGGGATGATCCAGAAGTTAAAAAAGATAAAGAACTTCTTCCATTTGAAATGAGGAAATCTTCCTCAGGTGGTGTAGAGGTAAAAATGAAAGACAAGTGGTACTCACCACAGGAGATATCTGCGAAGATTCTTGCAAAAATGAAAAAAGATGCAGAAGATTTCCTTGGAGAAGAGGTTAAAGAAGCAGTAATAACTGTACCAGCTTATTTTGATGACTCTCAAAGACAAGCTACAAAAGATGCAGGAAAGATTGCTGGATTAGATGTAAAAAGAATCGTAAATGAACCAACAGCAGCAGCGCTAGCATATGGGGTAGAAAAAGGAAAAGAAGAAAAAGTTGCAATATTTGACCTTGGAGGTGGTACCTTTGATATCTCCATACTAGAGATTGGCGATGGAGTATTTGAGGTTCTCTCTACAAATGGAGATACCCATCTTGGAGGAGATGACTTTGACCAGAAAATAATAGACTTTCTAGCTGACCAATTTAAAGCAAAAGAGGGAATAGATTTAAGAAATGATAGGACATCACTTCAGAGATTAAGAGAATTTGCAGAAAAAGCAAAGGTAGAGTTATCAACATCAGAAGAAACAGAGATAAATATCCCTTACATAACAGCAGATGCAAATGGACCAAAACATTTAAAAGAAAAATTAACAAGATCTGAATTAGAGAAACTAACAAGCGATTTAATTGAAAGAACTGTTGAGCCATGTAAGAAAGCTCTTAAAGATGCAGGACTTTCAATCAAGGATGTAGATGAAATACTTCTAGTAGGTGGTATGACAAGAATGCCAGCAGTTATTAAAAAAGTTGAAGAACTTTTTGGAAAAGAAGCAAACAAGGGAGTAAACCCAGATGAGGTTGTAGCTGTTGGAGCTGCAATTCAAGGAGGGGTATTAGGTGGAGATGTAAAAGACATTACTCTTCTAGATGTTACACCACTGTCTTTAGGATTAGAGACTCTAGGTGGAATTATGACAAAATTAATAGAGAAGAACACAACAATCCCTGTAGAAAAGAAACAGATATTCTCTACTGCAGCAGATAATCAACCAGGGGTTGAAATACATATCCTTCAAGGAGAAAGAGAAATGGCAGCAGATAACAAGACCTTAGGTCGATTTATCCTTGACGGTATCCCACCTGCACCAAGAGGAGTTCCTCAGATTGAGGTATCTTTCTCTATAGATGCAAACGGTATCCTAAATGTAAAAGCAGTAGATCTTGCAACTAAGAAAGAACAGAAAATTACCATCACAGCATCTACAGGATTAAAAGAAGAAGAGATAGAGAAGATGGTCGAAGATGCCAAGAAGAATGCTGAGGAAGACAAAAAGAAGAAAGAAAGAGCAGAAACAAGGAACGAGGCCGATACTCTGTGCTTTGGTGTTGAGAAGCTAATCAAAGAAAATGGGGACAAAATAGATTCTTCTGAGAAGGAAGATCTTGAGAAGCAGTCCGAAGAGCTAAAAAAGATAATTGAGAAAGAAGATTTTGATATGGAAGATGTAAAAAAGAAAACAGATGAACTTATGGAGAAAATGCAGGAAGTAGGAAAGAAGATGTATGAAAAGGTCGCTCAAGAGTCAAAGCCTGAGGAAGAAGGAAAGAAAGAAGAAAAGAAGGACAACGATGTCAAAGAGGGAGAGGTTGTAGATTAACCTTCTGGCGTGTAAAAGAATTAGAGGAGACTGTTGGTCTCCTCTTTTTTTTATGGTACGATAAATAGAATAATATTTGCTACACTGCCGAGATATGCTTAGAGATTCAGAGGGCACCAAGAAAGAAAAAATTGCACTCCCAGTTATTCAAAAATACTTATTTCTTGCCATGCTATTCCTTCTTCCTCTCTCCATAATTCCATTCCCATGGGATTGGACTGAAAAAGGTATGTCTTTGGTTATTCTAATATTTTCAACAATTATCTTAGGGATTGAGGTTATTAAGCTAATATGGGATGGAAAAGCCACACTTATAAAGAGCCTTTTAGATATGGGCTCGTTTGCCATTTTAATCTCTCTTATACTGTCAACCTTACTTTCGAAAGATATTAATTCCAGCCTTTGGGGAGTAGACAACAGACTGGGTTCAGGATTAATCGTTTTCATAGCAGTAATCTTAGTATCTTTTAGTGCACGAACATTCATACATAATATACGAGATATTAAGATGGTAATACTCTCCTTCCTAGGAGGTTTGTTTATTTCAAATATCTTGAGTATATTCTCTTTTCTAGGATCAAACATATGGGAAATAATTCCTGTATACAAAGAAATGCATCAGGCAGGCCTACCACTCTTGAGATCTGAGAAAGTTCAAGTCCTGATCAATATGGTAGGGATATTACTTTCTTTGGGGATTATTGGGGAGAGAATGTTAAGACGAGATGGGAAAAGTTTAGCCATGACACTGTGCTATATTTTTCTCGTTTCTGCTATTGTTAATCTTTGGATATTCTCAATTCATCAGGGAATAGCCATACTTGTACTTTTTACAATTATTCTCTTTCTAATCTTAATTTTAGTACTACCAAGATTAAAGATAGGGAAAGGATTAAAAAGAGATTTTGTAATTCTTTTCATTGGTATATTCTTAACGATTGCACTGCCAGTTGTATTACTTCAAATACCATCGTTGAGAGCAATCATTATTCCTAGGGGTGTAAATCTAGTAGCAGAGGTATCTCTTGGTGCGGATATCTCTTGGATAATTGCAGCTTCTGTTTTTGTTGATTCGTTATGGAAAGGTTTGTTTGGTCTTGGAGTAGATACATATACAATTGCCTACAATATGTTTAAACCACTAAATGAAGCACTTATCTCTTTTAACAGTGTAAATTTTTACTTTGCAGGAAATGAACTCTTTACTAAATTTTCAAATGGAGGATTAATATGGCTAATCGCTTGGGGATTCTTTGGTTTTCTTTTGGCAAAACTTCTAAAAGATGATTTAAGGAAATTTAGATTGTATCAGGAGGACAATGCTGCATTCCTTCTTGTTATGTTTGACTTTACTCTTGTATTTCTTTTTCTTTCCTCTCTGTTTGTTACATATTCTATATATGTAATATTTGTTCTTTTTGTATTAATTTCTCTACATAGTATTTTGAAAGATATCCTTGGTAAGGGCAGTGGAGATAAATTTGTTTTTAAACTTTGGGCAGCTAATGTCTCTTCAAAAGCAGAATCTGGGAAAGCGATGTACAATATCAATGTTTTTCTTACAGTAGTAACGGTGTTAATAACTTGTGGATTCTTGGTCCTTTGGGGATCAAAAGTAATATCGAGCGCATATTTACTGAAAGCTGAATCATACTATATCGAACAGAAGAAGATATATGCCGAGAAAGAACCTTCACTTAACCAAAGGGAAGACTTTGTAAAACGAATGACTGGTTACTACTCCAAAGCATTGAAGTTTGACAACAAGGACCCTCTTGTGAACAGAAAATTGGGATTGATGTATCTTGAACAGGTAGGAATTGCAGCAGAGAAATATTCAAAGAATAAGGAGTCTGAAGAAGCAAATGCAATAATAAAAAATATTGGACAGTGGAAGAACTATGCAATTGATTCTATCCGAAAAAGTATTGATAGAAGTCCAGCTATATATGCAAACTGGGAGGCGAGAGCTAGGGTATATATGGGACTGGTAGGCTTTGGCTTTTATGATTACACTGCAGATGCTCTTTTCTCTCTTGAAAAAGCAATAGAATTAAATCCTTTGAATTTTGAATTGTACTACTACAAAGCACAACTAAATGTAATAAGTGGAGATAAAGATGGAGCATTGTCTGCTTTGACTCAAGTTTTAGGTATTAATCCACAGCATGTTGCATCAATAATGTTAGCAGGAGAGATCAATAAAGAGAAAGGAAATATTGAAGTATATGAATCATACTTAAAAGCGGCAAAGAAGATTTTAGAAATACAGGGCAATACAGATGTGGAACAATACAGGGAAATTTCGAATCAATTGAATGAATTAGCAAAAGATGATTCGAAAGGGGAAGTAAAAGAAGAAGAAACTACACCAGTCGTGGAGACAGCGCCTGCTGAGGCCGGAGAGTAATATGGTTTACCTCTAAAAAGACAGAGTGCATTTACTGAAACATCTGCTTCCTTCTTTATTACCTTTGAGATATTCTCTAGAGTACTTCCTGTCGTGATGACATCATCTAAAATTGTTACAGAATTGTACTTATCTAGCAATGACCTATCTTTTATATAGAAATTAGACATTGTTTCTTCCAACCTACTGTCTCTATCTTTCAAAGATTGATGCCCTTTCTCTATTTTTCTTCCAATTAAATCAAAAGAGAAATGACATTTGTAATGTTTAGAAATATTCTCAACAAGTAGCTCTGTTTGATTAAATCCTCGCTCACTTCTTCTTAAGAAGGATATTGGAACAGGTATGAAAAGAGAGTTATTAAAATCAATATTCCTGATACTTTCTAACAAGAATTCAGAAATATATCTACCAATATCTTGCATCCCTTTGTACTTGTAACTTTTTAGAATTTTTGAAGATATCTTGTTGTATTCCCACGCTACAACAACTCTATCCAAGGAGTAATCTTTTTTACATTGTGCATGTGTACAGTAATTTGGAGATATTCTCCGACAGATATAACATTCAGGCAGATTCTTCCTGAAACTCTTCTTACATGTATTACAAAGATATTCACCATATTTGCCACAAACATGGCAAGATTTTGGATATACTAAATCTAGAAGAGACGACATCATAACTTAATTTATCAATAAAAAATTAAAAACAAATTAATTGATAAAAAATTCTCTTTAAATTATGATATTATTCGCACAGTTGAACTTAACCTTGATATATATTAAATGATAAAGCTTGGACTTAAGAAGAACAGCATCTTTTTTGTAATGCTTCTTCTCTTCATAACAAAGATACTTGGATTTTTAAAACTCAGAACCATTGCTCAGCTCTTTGGTGTCTCTCATGAACTAGATATATTCTGGGCAGCTTTTACTATCCCAGACATGATATTTACTGTTCTTGTTGCAGGCTCTATTAATGCAGCTATCATTCCAATATTCTCTGAAATTTTCTACAAAAAGGGTAAAGAAAGTTTAGATCGTTTCTTCAATTATCTTTTCATAGTTTTAACTGTGTCCTGCCTTCTGATTGCAGGTCTTTTTTTTGTATTTACACCTTGGATTACAAACTCCGTTATTAACTCAGAGGTACTCCAGAAATTCTTAGATCTGTCAGGCAGAATAACTCCTGCAGATTACCATATGTTTGTTACACTCACTAGATTGATGTTGCTTTCACCAATACTGCTAGCAACCAGCAGTCTTGTAACAGCATACCTGCAGATTAAGAAAGAATTCTTAACAACCTCTCTTGCACCCATCTTCTACAATCTTGGAATGATAATTGGTCCAATAATTTTTGTTGTATTTGGAAATCTTGGAGTAGAAGGAATCGCAATCTCTGCGGTTATTAGCTCTGTATTACATCTTCTTGTACAGCTCCCCAAATTTGCAAAGCATTTTAATGATGGCTTTACACTAAGCATTAGTTACTTCAAAAATGCATTCCGAGATATACATATATGGAGAACATTCAAGTTAGCAATTCCAAGAACAATTGGTATATTAGGAGAACAGATAAATGGATTAGTAAATACCCTAATTAGTTTCTCTCTTACAGCTGGTGCTCTTAGTGCATACAGATTTGCAATTAGTTTGCATCTTTTTCCAATAAATATAATTGGAAGTGCTGTAGCACAAGTTGCGCTACCTGATTTGGCACAACATAGTGGAGACAGAAAGAAGTTTGTTAAGATCCTGGATTCTTCCATACAGTTTGCTTTGTATATTGTATTTCCAGTTGTAGCTATGATGATGATACTTAGGCTCCCAATAGTTCGTTTAGTATACGGCTCTGGTGCCTTTGACTGGAGGGCAACAATTTTAACTGCATGGTGTCTTGTCCTTCTAGGATTTTCCATAATTGGACAAACTGTAGCACAGATAGTTCTTAGAGCGTTCTATGCTCTTAAGGAGACATGGCTTCCCCTTGTAGCAATTGTTATCAGTATTATAGTAAACATTGTTCTTGCTTACTATCTCACAAATTTCTTTAGCCATTATTATGATTGGAGACCAATATTTGACCAAATGGTATACCAAATTTCTTCAGCAAATGGAGAGGGCTTCTTGGTAGTGCTGAAATCCTTTGTAAAAGATTTTCTTAGGTGGTCATCGGACAGGGGAACCTCTGACATGGCAGTTGGTGGTTTAGCATTAGGTTTTGGAATCTCTTATTTTGTAGAGATGATACTTCTCATGCTATTGCTTAATTTTAAGGGAAAGATAATTACATGGAAGAGGACAATTAAACCTATCCTAGTGAAAGCTCTTAACACAGTGATAATGGCAGTTGGCATGTATTTTGTCTTTAAACTTTTTGATTTCCAGCTAGACACGACACGAACATGGTCAATTATTGTTCTTTCGGTAGTGGTATGTTCGTACGGTCTTCTATCCTACTGGATAGGGTCTAAAGTGTTTGGAATAAAAGAGGTAGACAAATTTGAAAGCAGAATCGTAGCAATATTCTCTAAATTTTTCAGTAAGGGGGAGAAAGATGCAGAGACTGTTTAAGATATTTGGAATCTTCCTTTTACTACTAATTTTTCTTTTCATCTTCTTAACAGGAATGTATCTTCTGTGGGAGAGAGAGTTCAGTTCAAACCTTTCAAGCAAAAGTTGTGTGAGTAATAATCAGGTTAAAGAAATTTCTTTTGATGAAAGGATAAGAAATTTTGTTTTTTCCTCTGATAGAAGTGACTACATACAATTTACAAAAGGAGAAATACTTTATTTAATTTCCTCCGAATTAAAAAAAGAAGAGGGTGATATAGTTGTAAAAGATATGTGTGTAGATTCTTCAAAAGGAGTATGGAAAGTGTATCTGAATTTAACTGTTGCCGGGATAAAGAATGTCTGGTTTATCTTTGACATAATAAAAGATGATAGAGAAACAGCAGAACTGTATGTAGACAACCTGTATCTTGGAAATTTTTATTTACCTTCCTTTATTTCTTCCTCACTTAAGGAGAAAATTAACAAAGGAATTAGTGATGCAATTGTTCTTGTAAATGAAAACAGTTTCTCTGGAAGGAGTATTACAAATATTGAACTTTTAGAAGAAGATATAGTGGTAAAAGGTGTGTATTAGGCTTGTCCAACAACATAACTTGTGATACAATTCTCTAGCAATCCTTAAATTAATCTGCTAATAAATATGTCAAAAAAGATCAACATAATACCTCTAGGAAAAAGAATCCTAGCAAAACCAGATGCAATTGAAGAAAAAACAGCAGGAGGTTTAGTATTACCTCCAAATGTAAATGATGAACAACGACCTGCTACTGGTACTGTTGTAGCTTTAGGAAAGGCAAAATCATTTGATGTAGCAATCGGAGACAGAATATATTTCAAAAAATATTCTCCAGAGGAAATTGAAATTGAAGGTGTCAAATATTTCATACTAGATACTGACGATGTACTCGCAGTCATAAAATAAATTTAATACATTACACAAAATGGCAAAAGCAATCATATATAACGAAGAGGCTAGAAAAGCCCTAAAAGAAGGTGTAGACACGATATCAAATGTTGTTAAAACAACTCTTGGACCAAGAGGAAGAAATATTGCGATTGCAAAAAGCTATGGATCCCAAATCATAACCAAGGATGGTGTTACTGTAGCAAAGGAAATAGAAGACAGAGATCCTTTTAAAAATGTTGGAGTCGAAATGATAAAAGAAGCATCAAGTAAAGTAAACGATCTCGCAGGAGATGGTACTACTACAGTTGCAGTTCTTGCCCAGGCGATAGCAAACTTAGGTTTTAGAAATGTCTCTGCAGGCTCTAACCCAATTGCTGTCAAAAGAGGTATAGATAAAGGTGTGGAGATGATAGTTAAAGAACTTGAAAAGAAGGCTAAGAAGATTTCTGGTCTTGAAGAAATTTCTCAAGTGGCTACAATATCTGCAAACAACGAAAAAGAATTAGGAGACATGATTGGTGGAGTTTTTGAGAAAGTTGGAAAAGATGGAGTAATAACAGTAGAGGAAGCGAAGGGTTTTGATGATGAGGTAGAGTATACCGAAGGTATGGAATTTGATAACGGTTATGTTAGTGCATACTTTGTAAACAACGCAGAGACTCTAGAAACAGTTATGGACAATCCATACATCTTCATAACAGATAAAAAGCTTTCCAATCTTCAAGATATTCAAGCGATAGCTGAGAAGGTTCTTGGAGCAGCAGATAGGCCTTTGGTCATAATTGCAGAAGATATTGAAAACCAGGCTCTTGCTACATTGGTAGTAAACAAATTGAGGGGAACATTAGATGTTGTAGCTGTTAAAGCTCCTGGATTTGGAGATAGAAAGAAAGAAATGCTTAAAGATATATGTGTATTAACAGATGCAAAATTCATCTCGGAAGAGCTTGGAAATACCTTAGACAAAGTAGAGATAGCAGATTTAGGTTCTGCAAAGAAGGTAATTGTAACTAAAGAGAAGACAGTTATTGTAGAAGGAAAAGGGAGTAAGAAATCAATAAATGATAGAGTTAGTGAAATTAAAGCACAAATTTCTAAAACATCTTCAGATTATGATAAAGAGAAATTACAGGAAAGATTAGCAAAGTTAGTAGGAGGTGTTGCAGTTATAAAAGTTGGTGCTGCATCTGAGACAGAAGCGAAGGAGAAAAAGATGAGGATTGAAGATGCAATTAATGCAACAAGAGCAGCATTAGAGGAAGGTGTTGTAGCTGGTGGTGGTTTAGCACTACATAATGCTAAATCTGTTCTTAATGATGTAAAGTTAGAAGATGTAGATGAGCAGGTTGGTATAGATATCCTAAAGAGTATCCTTAGTGAACCGCTAAAACAGATTGCGGAGAATGCTGGTGAGGATGGTGCAGTAGTAGCTGCTAATTGCTCAGGAAAATTAGGCTTTAATGCTAAGACAGGTGAATATGTAGATATGATAGAGGCAGGTATAACTGACCCTGTAAAGGTTACAAGGTTGGCATTAGTAAATGCAGCATCTGTTGGTACTATGCTAATAACTACAGAGGCAGTGGTAGCAGAAATTCCAGAAGAGAAAAGTAAAGCACCAATGAGTCCAGATATGGGGATGGGTGGAATGATGTAATCTGGTATGTAAGTGGAACTATAAAAAGGAGGTATAAAAGCCTCCTTTTTTTTAATAAACAATCTTAACCCAATTCTCCTTCAACCATTTATCTGTATCCTTCTGTAATTGTTCTAATCCTCTTTTTTTTAATTCCCTATCTATAATCTTTCCCTTATGTGGATTATTAAACTGTTTCTCAAGCGGTGAACTAAAACCATGTGCGTAATGACACATCTCATGTGCAATAGTAGCTCTTACAATATCTTCTGGAACAATCTCATTTTGGAAATATCTCGTTACAGTTATAACTGTAATACTCTTCTCATCCTGTGTTAAAAAATCATCCTTTCTGTTTTTAATTAATCCTTTTATCTTTGTTCTTCCATTTGCTAATTTAATACTCCCTAACTGTCTTTTGGAATATTTACCAAACTTAATAACAACCATATTCTTTCTTGGTATATCACAGAAATGGTTCTCCCATAATTCATACATTAAATTTTCTAAAAATTCTCTATTTCTCATACAACTGTTCTCTCTCCCATGTTATCATATTCAAATGATACTACAGAAATACAAGAAAAAAATCTCTACATTAAAAAAATCTCTTTCATTTGTATACGGTCGGTATACAACAGCAGCAATATCAAGAGATATTCTCTTTGCCATATCTACAGCATCTGAACTTTACAGCATTACCCTTCTAGGTAAATTCATAGATGAAACCGCTAAAATTTTGCTCTCTTGGGAAAGTTTTAATTTAACAGAATATCTTGGAACAAAATCTTTTCTGTACCTAGTTCTAATACTTGCCCTCTGGGGTGTAACCCAGATATGTGTACAAGCGAGAGAATATTTCTACAATGTAATATACGAAAGAACTTGGGAAGATGCCAAATACATGATGATGGCTAAAGTCTCTAGATCAAATCTTCAGGATGTGGAGAAAGAAGAATTTCAAGATTATTTAACATATGCCCCTACATTTTCTATAGATAGATTGATAACAGCATACAGCGATTTCTCTGTAATTCTAAGCAACATTATTAGGTTAATTGGAGCATTAGTAATAATCTGGGGTGTTGCGGGATGGTGGTCCTTGATTTTAGTAGCTCTAGTTTTCCCAGAAGTAATTGCAGTACATTTAAGGAGAAGAGAGATTAAAAAAGAAGAAGATAACGCTGTTGGTAAGTTTAAATTTCTTAATTACATTCAAGGTGTTGCTTTGCAGATTTCCAACTTCTGTGAACTAAGGGTAAATGATACATTCTCTTTTCTTAAAAGAAGATATACAGAGGAGTATGATGATTTCTTGGAGGGATACCTTAAAAAACAGGCCAATTTCTACCAAGACAAAACAATATTTTCCATAATAGACCAAGTATTTAAGTTTGCCTTTGTTATCTTACTTTTGGCATTTTCCATTGCTCAGAGATTAACAATTGGTACCTTCAAAGCACTGTATGACTATGTAGATGTGGCATACAACAGTATTTACAGTATTATGAATACAGTATCTCTACTTGCCAACAAGCTTGAATACATTGATGAATTCTTTGACCTAATAGAGTATGAAGGTTTTGGTGATCATCAACACGGAAATGTGAAATTACCTAAAGGTACGCCTCTTTTAGAATTCACTAATCTAGATTTTGCATATCCAGATGATCCAGATGTAAAAATTCTCAAAGATTTAAATCTTGTTGTAAAACCAGGCGAAAAAGTTGCATTCTTTGGCGGAGACGGCTCAGGAAAAAGTACAACAGTTAAGATACTCTCTGGTTTGTATCAAGTAGTCTCTGGAGATTTCCAAATCGGTGGGCACTCAGTTAAAGAGCTAGATAGAGGGGAATTAAAGAAGAAGATAGCAGTTACATTCCAAGATTTCGTAAATTACAATTTCAGTGTACTTGAAAATATAGTTATATCTGACAAAAGAAAGAAGATTGATGAAGAGCTCTACAAAAAGGTATATACAATTTCTAAAGTAAAAGATTTTGTTAAAAAACAGAAGATAAAAGAATCCCATTTACTTGGAAAAACATTTCCAGGAGGTATGGATCTTTCACCAGGATATTGGCAAAGACTTGCGATTGCAAGAATGCTTTACAGAAACAAAAACATATTCATAATGGATGAGCCTTTTACTTTCATAGATAGTATTTCTGCTCGTGAAATTCTAAAAGACATCTTTGAATTCTTAGGTAAAGAAAGATCTTTAATATTTATAACTAGAAGTACTGAAAATCTCAAAATGTTTGACAGAATATATTACTTTGAGGATGGAAAGATAGTTGAAGAAGGGACATGGAGATCTTTGATGAAAAGAAAAGGAAAACTATACCATGAGGTTAGTTCTCTTAATTAAGAATATCCTGTAAAATATACCCTAGAATGGAAATTTTAGATGGTAAAAAAATATCTGAAGAGATTCTGAGTAATATATCTGATGAGGTAGAAAGACTTAGGGTTCAGAACAAAAGGATTCCAAGATTGGATATGATTATTGTTGGAGATGACTATGGTAGTATCAAGTATGTTGGAATGAAAGAAAAGACAGCTAGGGAAGTTGGTATAGAAGGACAGGTACATCATCTACCATTTTCTTCAAATACGCTAGATATTGTTAACCTTGTAGATTCTCTAAACAGATTTGATGGAGTAGATGGGTTCATGGTTCAATTACCATTACCTGAACATATAGATACTCAGTTAGTACTTAATTCAATTGCACCACAGAAAGATGTAGATGGTCTAACAGCGATTAATCTTGGTAAACTTTTTCAAAAAGATTCTTCAGCTATACCTCCAGCAACACCTCTTGGAATTATGAAGCTTCTTGATGTGTACGGTATAAAGTTGTTTGGGAAACATGTCGTTATTCTTGGAACAAGCAATATTATTGGAACGCCACTTGCCGCTATGATGTTAGAAAAGAATGCTACAGTATCGCTATGTAATGCACATACAATAAATATACAGGAAATATCCAGTAATGCGGATATACTAGTCTCTGCTACTGGTAAAGCTCTTTTAATTAAAAAAGATTTCCTCAAACCAGGCTGCGTAGTTATAGATGTTGGATCGAATAAACACCCAGAAACAGGCAAGTTAGTTGGAGATGTAGATTGGGAAGATGTAAAGGGTATTCCATCATATATTACTCCGGTTCCTGGTGGTGTAGGTCCAATGACAATCTCCTGCCTCATGTTAAATTTAATGTCAGCTTACAAAAAGAATGATTCAAGACAAGAAAATACTAGAACTAATTAACGATGAGAAGAAGAGACAGAGAGAGGGTATTGAGTTAATAGCTTCGGAAAACTATGTAAGTGAATCTGT
>DAOSSC010000005.1:0-7968 GCA_035377085.1 Candidatus Dojkabacteria bacterium | reverse complement strand
AAATATTACAACTCTGTTAGTTACGGTGTAGATGAACATGGATATATAGATTATGAAGAAGTACGAAGATTGGCAAGGGAACATATGCCTAAATTAATATGGGCGGGATTCTCTGCATACTCTCGCATCATTGACTGGCAGAAATTTAGAGATATAGCAGATGAGGTTGGGGCATATCTAGCAGCAGATATAGCACATGTTGCAGGATTAGTTGCAACGGGAATATATCCATCGCCTGTAGGTATAGCAGATGTTGTAACTACAACCACACATAAAACTCTCAGAGGTCCAAGAGGAGCCATTATTATGTGTAAAGAAGAGTTGGCTGAGAAAATAGATAAAGCTGTATTTCCAGGCCTACAGGGAGGTCCACATAACCATACCACAGCAGCCATAGCAGTAGCACTTAAGGAAGCTTCCACAGAGGAATTTAAGGAATATACTAAACAGATTGTTAAAAATTCAAAGGCTCTTGCAGAAGAACTAATTAAAAGAGATTACAAAATCATATCAGGGGGAACAGACAACCATCTTTTCCTTGTAGATATTGTTGAAAGTGTAGGAATATCTGGAGAAGAAGCATCTACATTACTTGAGCAGTCAAATATTACAGTAAATAAAAATGCAATACCTAATGATTCCAGAAAACCATGG
Organism: Candidatus Dojkabacteria bacterium; assembly: GCA_035377085.1. Lineage (GTDB taxonomy): Bacteria > Patescibacteriota > Dojkabacteria > SC72 > SC72 > JAKPKF01. Next base: position 7,314 of record DAOSSC010000005.1, on the reverse strand, counting down.
GATCCTTCTGGTATACGTATAGGTACACCAGCAGTAACAACAAGGGGGATGAAAGAAAGGGAGATGGTAAAGATTGCTGAGTTCATAGATGAAGTTTTAAGAAATAGAAAAAATGTTAGAGAAGAGGTTAAGGACTTTACAAAAAATTTTTATATACCAGGTATAAATTAATACTTTTAAAAATGAAATTAACTTACAGAAAAGATTTAAACATTGCTACTATTAAGTCAGAATCAGATTGGAACAAGTTCAAAGTTCATACACTATTACAGAACCCTACACAAAAGCAACCATCAATCAATGCATATCTTGGAGCCAGATATAGTAGATCTGCTGACTCCATAACAGATATAGCATCGGAGATAATGGAATCTGGAACAGATGCAGCAGAAAAATTGGAAAAAATATTCTCTGGTTACGGTCATAAATCTGTAGGGGATATGGCAGATCTTTTTCTCTGTATAGAGAATATTCCTATGTATACAGCAATGAGAATATATTACATGTGTTCTGTTCTCTCAGGACAGGAAAGATCTACAAGGTATCAGAATTTTGAAAAGCCAGAATTTATCAAAATCCCAAAGGAAGTATGTGCTAACTATGAAGTTCGCAAGGAGTATGAACGAATAATTCTAAAGCAGATGCAAGATTACAGAGAGATGATGAAACCAACAAGAGAAGCATTAGAAAAAATATTTAAGATTAATGAGGAAAGCCCTCAAGAGGTTTCTGCATTGAAAGCGAGAAGCTTTGATGTGTGTAGATATTTTATTCCTCTTGGAATACATACTAGCTCGGCATATTTAATGTCTGCAAGAAATTGGTCAGAATTAATTAGCTTACTATGTGCAAATGACAGTGTTGTAGAAAATGATTTGGCAGATTTAATCCTCAACCTTCTTGGTGATTCAAAATTAGAAGTAAAGGGATATTTGAAAGAAGCTGATAACCTAATAAGACACACGGACGCCAATTGTTGTAGAAAGAATTCCTCTAAGGCAATATTAGAATATCTAAAAGAGAGAATATCTAGAGAGCAGGTTAATGATATCCCTGAAAGTGAAATTGACAAGTTGGAAATTGCTCATGGTAGTGATAGCACAGAGGCCTTAATATCTAACTATGAATTACTCCTTAACCCCCTTGGTTCAAAGCAGGAATTTGAATTTACAGATTTTGATCAAGAAAGTATTGGGGAAATAATATTTGACAACCATGACCATAACAATTTATTAGGTAATATTGGTCAATTTGGCAATATTAAGATAACTGGATTTGCAAGTATAGGAACACTGAAAGATTTAAATAGGCACAGAAGTTTAGAGAGATTTATTCCATTCTTTCATGATGATATAGATTTAGATCAGGAATTAAATCGACCTAATTTTAAATGCTTTTTCCTTTGCAATTATTTAGATATTAAATCAATATCAAAACTTAGGGGTGAGTATGAGAAAAGGTTGGTAGAAACATATAAGATAATCAAGGAATGGAGGAAGAAGGCTAAGGAAAATATGACAAAAGAGGTGTGTGATGAGTTTACAAAGTATCTTCTTCCACATGCACATTCTACAAGATATGTGTTTTATGGCTCATTTGATGACTTGCAATATACGATTAATCTTCGTACAAGAAATGGTGGGCATATAGCATATAGGGTTTTGACATATGAATGGTTAAGGCAATTATCTTTAGCAGATCCAATATGGAGACCATTGCTAAAGAGGATAGTTGTGCCAAAGATTGATGATAAGCATCAATTTGTAGATAGAAGTTGAATTAAAACACATATATCATGATATTGTCAGACAAATCAATTAAAGCAAAAGTAAAAACAGGAGAGATAGTTATAGAACCATTCGAAGAGAAATGTCTTCAATCTGCATCGTATGATCTTCACTTAGACAAAGATTTCCTTGTTTTCAACAGAGAGAATCATAGCCTAATAGATGTAAAAGAACCTGTTGATGAATTGATGAAGAAAATAGTAGTGTCTGAAGAACAGGGTATAATTATTCATCCAGGAGATTTTATATTAGCAAATGTCAAAGAAATTACAGGTGTTGACGATAAGCATGTAGGAAGACTTGAGGGGAAGAGCTCTCTTGCAAGAATGGGATTAATAATCCATACAACGGCAGGATTTTTAGATCCAGGGAATAAATTGCGTCTTACATTGGAGATGGTAAATCTTTCTCCCTTGCCCATAAAGTTGTATCCTGGAATGAAGATAGGTCAGATAGCGTTTGAAGAATTAGATGAAAAGTGTGAGAGACCATATGGAACAAAAGGACTTATGAATAAGTATGTAGGAGATATGACAGTAACCGCAAGTCAAATGTGGAAAAACTTTAAAGAAGAAGATAATGAACAAAAAGATTAGGAATCAATTTCCAATATTACAAAGAAAGATAAATGGTAAAAAGCTAATATATTTAGATAGTGCTGCTACATCCCAAAAGCCACAGTTTGTTATAGATAGTATCTCTGAGTATTACAAAAAATATAATGCAAATATACATAGAAGTTCTCATGTACTTGCAAAGGAAGCTACAGGTATGTGGAAGGAAGCACACCAGATAGTTGCAGATTTTTTAAATGCAGAATCGTACAAGGAGATAGTGTTTGTAAGAAATAGTACTGAGGGTTTAAATCTACTAGCTAAGACATATGGTAAAGATAATCTTTCAAAAGGAGATATTGTAATAATTTCAGAAATGGAACACCATAGCAATATCGTTCCCTGGTTAATACTTCAAAAAGAGATTGGTTTTGAAATTAAATATATTCCAGTAACAGATGATTATGATTTAGATATTAAATGGTTGGAGGATACTGTAAAGGAGTTTGGTTCAAAGATTAAAATAATATCTGTTGTACATATTTCCAATGTATTGGGTACAAAAAACGATGTAAAGAAAATTTCTGAAATTGGTCATACTGTTGGTGCTTTTGTAATTGTAGATGGAGCACAGAGTGTCCCACATATTCCTGTAGATGTTCAGGATATTGGCTGTGATGCTTTCGTTTTTTCTGGGCATAAAGTATATGGTCCAACAGGTAGTGGTGTTGTTTACTGTAAGCAGAATATTCTTGAGAATCTTTCTCCTTTTATGGGGGGTGGGGAGATGATTCTTTCTGTAAAGAAAGATGGTTTTGAAATGAATGAACTACCATGGAGATTTGAAGCTGGTACTCCAGATATTGAGAGTGGAATTGTATTAGGGAAGACGATCCAATGGTTTAAGAAAACGATAGAAGAAATTGGTGGATGGGATGTTTTAATAGAACATGAGAAGAATTTGATGAAGGAATTTTTAGATAGTTTTGATGGTATTGAATGGTTTAGATTGTTTGGTAAGAAGAGTGTAGAGGAAAGGTATGGAGTAATATCTTTCAATATTGATGGATTTGGATTTAAAGGGTGTAAGGAAATGGAGAAGGGGAAGAAAGAGGGAAGCGAAATAGTGGAATATATTAGTGCAAGAGGCGTGGCTGTAAGAGAAGGGTATCATTGTGCAGAGCCTTTACATGATAGATTCAAAGTTGGCCCTACAATGAGGATGAGTTTAGGTATATACAATGATAACGAGGATGTCAAAACATTTTCTAAATTACTAAAAGAAGCCGTCCTTTCTTCCTACTAGATTGTTGGTTGTACTGGAGGAACACTCTGTGGCTCATCTGTTGGAGTAGTTTCTTCTTTTGGTGCTGCCGCCCAGTTGTTTACCATTTGTTGCATGTCTGGTAAGTTTGAGGGCAAAACAGGTGCTGTCTCTTCAACCACTGGAGGAGGAGTTTCAACAGGCATAGTATTGAAATCTGGTGTAGGCACTGTTTCCTCAATTACTGGAGCTGGAGTTTCAACAGGCATAGTATTGAAATTTGGTATAGGTGTTGTTTCCTCAACTGCTGGTGTTGGAGTTTCAACTGGCATAGCATTAAAATCAGGAGCAGGTGCTGCTTGTGCTTGAGAATTATCCTTTGCCATTAAATCTGCCAAATCATTAGATTCAGTCGCTTCTGAAGGTGCTTCTACACTCTGTAGCTGTACAGGCTCTTGCTCTAACTTCTCTTGTATTGTTCCTTCCTTAACCTGTGGGGTGTAAAGATTTCCAGATATATTATCTATATCTGTAGGACGACTCTCAGATGGTGCTGGAACTTCCTCTTTGTTCTCTTCAACCTGAGTTACTACCTCTTCTGGTTTTCCATCTTTTTTCTTACTAAGTAATATCCCAAGGATACTGATTAGTAAAATAGTTGCCCCACCAATCAAGATGTATGGAAGATAGTCGGTAAGAATATCTTGGAAACTTTTTGTTGTTTCGGTTTCTGTTACTGTCGGTGTGGTAGCTGTAGGGATTTCGGTAGTAGGTTCAGGTTCTGTACTTGTTATGTCGGTAACTGTTCCCAATGTTAAAGAACCTAAATCTAAACCAGTGGTTTTAGATACTGTAAAAGCATAATCCGCTGAATTAGGAGCAAAAAGTATTGTAGCAACATTCCCATTTAGAACCTTTGCTTCTGCAAGTGTGCAAGTTATTGTTAATAAATTTGATACATTGGTATAGGAAAATGAACTACATACAGTATTGTCATCTGAGAGAGCAGAAACTGTGACACCCTCGGAAGCTTGGATTTGAAATGCTATCTTCTCAGTGGTATCTGTACCAGTATTTACAAGTATATCTACACTTTTTTGTGAAGTAGTAGAGTTATCTTCAAGAGTAATATCTACTGCGGCAAGAACTTTCAATGGAAGAAAAGCGAATGCTAAAAGGAACAAATAAACAGAGAGTTTTTTCATTTTAAGGCAGTATAATTTTATCTATTCTAAGGCTATCATTTGTCATATATAATGTCAAAATATTTGACTTAATCAGTAATGAAATATACACTAAGATAACAGTAAAATCTGCCTACTATGAATTATTCAGATACAAATTTCTTACAAAATAATATGGGGAGTATGAATGAAGACTCTATGGGAGATATTCTTGCATTAGAAAACAAGATTGTTACTTCTAACCTTCCACTAGATTTGAAAGAAGAAACCATGAAGAATCTCTTGAGACTTAAATCCATGATAAAGCGTGGGGTTTATGGATCAGAGTTTGATACTATGATTAAATATGTAAACTGGATTATAAAGATTCCATTTGGTGTAGTTTCAAAAGATAATTTGGATATTTCTAATGCTAAGAGATTGATGGATGAAACACACTATGGTATGGATAGTATCAAGGATTTAATTCTGGACTATATTGCTGCTATGCAGCTTGAGAATATGCAAAGGAACAGAATTCCCACCCAAGTTGCTACAGATATGTCTTACAGACCTCAACCAACTGTTGCTCTCAAACCTAATTCTAAAGCACCAGTATTTCTATTTATAGGTTTACAAGGTGTAGGTAAAACATCCATTGCTGAATCAATTGCTAATGCTATGGGGAGAAAGTTTGCAAGAATCTCTCTTGGTGCTATTGGTGATGTGAGAACTCTTAGGGGTACTCCAAGATATGCAATAGATTCTGAGCCAGGACAGATTGTTAAATCCATAATTAGATGTGGGACTATGAATCCAGTGATTCTTCTAGACGAGATAGAGAAAGCAAGTGGCAATGCAGGTCTTCTTAATGATGTAATGGCAGCACTGCTTGAGATATTAGACCCAGAACAGAATGGTAATTTTGTAGATCATTATGTAGATTATCCAATAGATTTATCTAATGTGTTCTTTATCTGTACTGCAAACAATCTTGGAGGATTATCTGCAGCACTACTAGATAGGGTAGAGATTATTAGGTTTACAAGTTATAGTGATGAAGAGAAAGAGATAATTGCAAAGAGATATCTTCTTCCTAAAATTTTACAATCTCTTCAAATTTCAGGTGAATATCTTCAAATAGATGATAATGTATGGCCTATGATAATAAGGCCTGTTGGTTTTGATGCTGGTATTAGACAATTGGAAAGAAATATTGCCACAATAGCTAGAAGAGCGGCCAGAATAATCATAGAGGGTAAACAGATTCCAGTTGTAGTAACACAGGAAAATTTAAAACAATTTTTGAATATAGATCAGGGTCCTCTTAACTAATATCCCTTGAATGGATTTGCCAATCTCAGTGCACTCATAGCTCTATATACAAGGGGATCTTTAACACCCTTTGCAATGTTTGCTTTGTAGTTTGTTTTTTCTTCTGCCTTATTTAATTGATCCAAGTCGGAAGTAAGTTTGTTAGTGGAGATTGAAGAGACTTCAACTCCCTTTGTTACAAGGTAATTATTTTCGTTAACAATATTAAACTGTTTGTTTTTGTCCATTATTCTGATAGCTTTCAACTAAACCTTGAGGAGTAAGATGTTGTTTATCTTTTTGTATATCCTGTCTAGATTGGATTACCTGTCCAGAGAGGGTATCTTGCTTTAATTCCTCTAGAAAACTTTGCTGGTTTTTTAACTTCTGCGGATTAAGTAATTTCTCCTCCTCTTTTATTTTTTCTTCCAACTCTTTTCTATATCTTTCTCTTTCATCCTTTATTATTGTTTCATCTTTCATCCTTTTTTGTATTGCATCCTGAATTATTTGGTCTTGTCTTTGAACATTCTCCATATCTCCTGAAGAGGATTGTTGTGTTGGTGGCTCATATATTTGAGACATTTCTTCAAGACCCCTAGTATCTGTCATTCCCTGCATACTCTTCTTTCTTTCCAAATCTTTAGGATCTGAAGTTACAAGTTCGTGTTCTGCTTGACTAGAGAGTATCTGTATACCAACATGGTTGGAACCTGCGAAGAAGAGGCCCTGCCCACGATCACAGTTAAGAAGGTAGTTTCGCTCTCCGTCGGAAAGATTAAATACTTGTTGTAATTTTTCTACAGCAGATGGACTCTGTTTCATTAGGACCTGAAGTGAGGAGTTTGAGATTATTGCTTTCCCCATATCGTTGTTTAGGAAGTCAGTGACGTCCTGAGTTATTGTTGTGAGTCCTAGATAGTATTTTCTAGCTCTTTTTGCAATTGAGTACATAAAGCTTGCAGAATCAGGACTCTGCATCATATACCAAGCCTCGTCTACTATGAGGAGTCTTCGTTTAATATCTTTTCTAATTCTTGTCCATATGAAGTCGAGCATAAGGTACATAGCTAAGGGTTTTAGTTCTTCCTGTAAATCTCTTACACTAAAGACAGTGAACGGATTGTTGATTTCAAAATTACTTTCTTCGTTAAATACTCCTGCTGCACTTCCTATGATATATTTCTCCATTCTTTTTGAAAGATCGTGTGCTTCGGTTTCAGCCATTCCCT
>DAOSSC010000004.1:0-30160 GCA_035377085.1 Candidatus Dojkabacteria bacterium | reverse complement strand
CCTTTGGTTCTAATGCTAAAAGAATCTTATCTAGTTTTTCTGTAATACTATCCAACTTCTCTATTAAAGCTATATTATCTCCACCCTTTTGTCCTTTACCACCCTTTGTTTCAAAACATCTACTACAGTAAATAGGTTTGTCAGGAGATGGACTAAATGGAACTTCACATGTTTCTCCACACTCATCACAAACTGCTTTGTACATAGTTGGCTTTTCATTTCTTCTCACAAAATCTCTGCTATTACCCCTGTCAAAAGATCTTCTTCCTCTTCCATCATCTCTACTGTCTCTACTAGGTCCACCCTTTTTCTCAAAACACTGACTACAGTATATTGGTTTGTTTCCAGTTGGTCTAAATGGGACCTTACAATCCTTACCACACTCATCGCAGACAGCATCAAACATCTCTGGTTTGTCTTCTCTTCTGCCACTGAAATTACTTCTTCCTTGATTAAATCTTCCCATTTTTTTATTGCTTACAATCTTAATATACTAGCATCATAGCTTTTTAACGGAAGGATAGCAATGAAGGGAGAATTACTCAACAAAGATACACTTCTCTTCCAAAGGCTTACGAGGTGGTTTGTTTGTTGTTAAAGATGCATATCCAAGAGGAATAATTAGGCGAGGTTCCCAATTGTTGTCAAACTTAACCCCGTGTTTTGTAAGAATTTTCTTTAACTCCTCTTTGATGTACAGAGGGGAACACACCCACCCAGAAGATATTCCCATTGACTGAGCTTGAAGCATCATGGAGTAGGCGGCGTTAGCAACCCCCTGTTCCTCCTTGATATTCAGATTCTTAGATTCCACTTCAGATTCACGATATTCAGGATCTGAATCCCTAAACACAAGTATTGCTGCAGAAGCCTTTGATATAGAAATATCGTTGGAGCCTGTATCTCCTTTCTCGACTCTCTTAAATTCTTCCGGTGAGAGATTTGAGAATTGTTTCTCTCTTCCCGTTATTGCGGCTGTAGAAATTTCCTCTAGGCATTTTTTGTTTAGTATGGTGACAAAGAAGTAGGGTTGTCTGTTTTTCGCAGACGGAGCTGCTTGCCCAGCTTCCAAAATTAGAGTTAGGTCTCCTTTGGAAATTGTTTTTGCACTGTCAAAAACCCTACAACATGTTCTCTCGAAAATCTCTTTCATTCTATTTATCACAAGCCATTAAGGTACACGTTACTTCTCCATTCATACACCCACACATATTGCATCCATCGCTAGATTGAAAACTCTCACCCTCCTTGTATGTATTACCCTCGAATGTGCATGTCTTTGCAGCACATGCTTTTTCTGTACAAACGGTTTTACCGTCATTGCAGAAACATGTGTTACAACCATCTGTGGAGTCGTAAATCTCGCCGTCTGCATATGCCCAACCATTGTATTCACATCTTAGAGGTTCTTTAGATACCTGGTTAGTATAGATAAGGAAACTAATTAAACCAATTACGATTGTTCCAAGGGTGATACTTAAACCAAGGAGAAAGGGATTGTCTTTGTTTTTGTCTGCCATGTCGAAAAGTATATATTATTTTACAACTTCAACGCCATTGCGATGTAATACCCAGCTACCGAGGTAACTGTGGATATGGATGTCCCCCAGATTAGGTCAATTATTGTTACAGAAACAGGCCAATTTTTTAAAGTGGCAAGGTTTGTAAGATCGTAAGTGGAGTATGTAAGGAACCCAAACAGCGCTCCAAGCATTACTGTTTTCCAAATATTCTGTGCTTCATATCCTGGCAATACCGCAAAGATTATTACACCAACTATAAATACAAGGTAGAAGATTAAGGCTGGGAAGAGCTTAGGATTCTCAGCGAGGAGATGGCCAATTTTAGTAGCGTAGATATTTTTTGCAATGAAGTTAAGCCATATGAAGTCGATGGCCAAGAAGACTACAAAGGTTATTATGTAAAGGTATATATATTTCATATTTCTTTTTAGTTATTTTATGTATATATTGTAGCATGTCTCTAAAGGAATTTTTGAAAAAAAACATAAGAACCATTCTCTTAATCCTGATAGGCATTGCAATCGTTTTGGTAAATTTCTTTGTATACCGTTTTGCAATGGATATGATTATTGTTGTCCTTATCCTCCTGGCTATCATATTTAAGAAACAGAATGAATTTTTTAAAGAATGGAGTATTCCAATTGCGCTTTTTTACCTGTACGAATTTTTAAGAGGTAGGGCATATGACATTGCGCAGTGGTTAAACAGACCTCTTTACAACGAAATTTTAGTAACTACAGAAAAAAAACTGTTTGCCATAGGGGGAGACATTCCTACTGTGTTTCTTCAGTATTCATTGTCGAATGCTCCAAGCGGGAATTTTCTACCAAACTGGTATGACTATGTACTCTTCTTCTTCTACATGTCTTTCTTCTGGTTCTGGTTAGTAGCTGGATTTGTAATATGGCGAAAGAGTAGGGACGTGTTTATGAGGTATATATATGGATTGGTGGGCTTTTCTCTTTTTGATACTTTGATATATATACTTTTCCCATCTGCTCCTCCTTGGTATGCAGCACAGGTAGGACTGCTTCCTCCGCTTCAGAGGATAATGCTTGTCCACGATTACTTTGCTTCAAAGTATGTTAATTTAGTTAGTACATATGGTAATAATGATTTTGCCGCCTGGCCTTCACACCATGCTGCATGGTCATTTTATGCAAGTATTTTTCTGATAGGGGTGTTTGGCAAGAAGATGTTGCCATCCTTAATTGTTCCTTTGGTAATCGTTTTTGCTACTTGGTATGGTGCAGAGCATTATGTCATAGATTCGCTAGCAGGATTCGCAATTGCGGGATTTACATACTGGATTGTAATGAGAATAGGGAAGAAAAGGGGCTAATTTTTTTTCTTGTCTAGTTTTTCAACTTTAAGAATTTTTACACCAAAGTAAACAACAAGCGCTATTACTAGGAAGTCGATTGTTGTACTAATGAAGTTCCCCCACATTAGTTGAGATTGTCCAATTTGTATATATGCTTCATTTAAATCTCCAAATCTACCGAGCAGAAGGCCAATTAATGGGTTGATTAAATCAGTAACGATTGAGGATACGACTTTCGATACAGCGCCACCTAATATGAAGCCGACGGCTAAACCTACAACTCCCTGCTCACGAATAAAATTTAGGAAATTTTTCATAAATTAAAGATATATTAAATTATTAACTAATCTAAACCAAGGGGTACGAATTTAAATTCGTCCATTACATATGCCCCAGAAGTGTCTTCGTTTTTTGTAAATACAACTGAATTTTCGCCTTGGTTTAAGCCAGCATATCCCACTTCGTACCATTTCCACCCTTTTGTATCTTCCGAGAAGTGTTGGTAGAGAAGTGTTTTCGATCCGTTAACTACTACAGTTGCATCTCTTGTATTGCTTGAATGCACTCCATCGTCAGAAAGTTTTACCCAAAGGGTATAATCTCCAGCCTTGTCGGAATTTACAATATATGTCGCGGAGGCTCCTTTCTCTGCAAGATATGCCTCCAAACCTCTGGCAGATTCTTGTATGTACGAGAAAGCGCCCCCTCCAGTAAGAGTTCCTTCACCAGCTTCCACATAAATAGTTCCAGCAGGATCATTTATTTGGATTTCTTGGCTATTGGCCTGGTTCTTTGCTCGTTCTTTGTTGTATATAACCAATGCTATTGGAATTGCTATTACAACTAATATAATTGGGATATATATAAGATATTTTTTCATAAACAGAATATTATTTAAATATTAACTAACGCCCCTCCCTTTCAAGTTTTTCCAAAACCTCATCCTCGACAGGGTTGTCATTAGGTTGGTCAATTTTTATTTCATTTAGGCTATGTCCAAGATTAATGGGACACATAGGTCCATGCCCTTTATTGCTCTCTTCTAGCCGATCTATCTTTGTGGATACATTGCCGAGACCATCTCCAAGAGGATTTTTCCCGACACCCTCTATTGGAGCAAGCCCTTCTTTTGCCAAGATACTGTCCCAGTATTCTTGGGAATTTTTGTCTATTTTCTTTTCTTCCATATGTATGGCGGAGAGGGCGGGATTCGAACCCGCGATAGGTTTTAAGGCCTATGCCTCGTTAGCAGTGAGGTACTTTCGGCCACTCAGTCACCTCTCCAATGGTCCTAATTATACACTATCTGTGCTAGAATATACTATGTACTTAGGCATACATGTATCATCTAGTGGTGGTATACAAAATTCAATAAAAAATGGAGAAAAGTATGGTGTAAACAGCATTCAGATTATGCCAACCGCACCAATGAGATGGGCTACAAAGTTAATTTCAGATGAAGAAATTGAAAAATTTGTTAATGAATTAGAAAATTCAAATATTAAAAAAATATTAATCCACGGAATATATTTAACTAACCTGGCAAGAAGCGACAAACAGATGTTCCATCTAGGGAAAATGGGTTTAGTGGTTTACTTAGATTTTGCAGAAAAAGTAGCAAAAGAAATTAAAAAAAGAAAAATAAACAGTGAAATACTTGGAGTATGCTTCCATCCTGGATCCCAAAAAGAACTCTCCTACGAAGATAGTCTGGAGAGGATATCTTACGGAATGCAGTGGGTTTTGGACGAAGTACCTGGAACACAGAAGCTACTAATTGAAAGCACTGCAGGTACAGGAAGTAACCTCGGAAGAACATTTACAGAACTTAAGATTATGCGAGAAGGAGTGAAAGACAAGAAAAGGGTAGGCTTTGTCGTAGATACCCAACATACATTTGCAGGGGGATATGACTGGATTAATGACATTAATGGAGTATTAAGCGACATGGACAGAGAAATTGGTATTGAGAATGTAAAGGCAATCCATCTTAACGATTCTGCAACTGCACTTGGTAGTAACAAAGACAGGCATGCAGATTTAGGAAAGGGAAAGATAGGGGAGAAAACAATTAAAGATATATTACATAACAAAAAACTTGCAAATATTCCCTTCATCCTCGAGACCCCTGCATTAAAAAGTGACACAGATACTTACAAGGAAGTAGAGGTTCTTAAAAATTTAGCAAATTAAATTAATTAAAATATTCATGAACAAGGAAAAACTTACAAAATTTTTAAACAAATTCCCAAATGGAAGATTACTGTTTGCTATCCTCTCAGGGATAATTCTTGCCTTGATTCTTTACCTCGTGTTCTTACTTCTACCACTGAGATAGTGTCACAAATTAGATTAAACGAAAATCAGAAGAAAGCAGTAGAGTACAACAAAGGAGACCTCCTCATAATTGCAGGAGCAGGAACGGGAAAAACAGCTGTAATTACACAGAGAATCATAAACATTATTAAAAAGGATTTGGCAAAACCATCTGAAATTCTTGCACTGACATTTACAGAAAAAGCATCTGAAGAGATGAAGGAAAGAGTAGATGTGGAGATGGAGTATGGATACGAAGAACCCTGGATATCTACATTTCACTCCTTTTGTGACAGAGTCCTACGAGAGGACGGATACCATATTGGGCTAGACAGCAATTACTCTTTGATGAGTGGAGCACAGTCGTACATCTTTCTTAGAAGATTTCTCTATGACCTCCCATTAGATACTCTCAAGCCAAGAGGGAATCCAACAAAATTTCTCAACGATCTAATTAAACACTTCTCCAGATTACAAGATGAAGATGTATCAGATGAAGAATATGTAAAATATGCAAAAGCTCTACCAAAGAAAACACCAGAAGAGAAAGCAAACTTTGAGAAATACAAAGAACTTTCTGAAACATACAAAAAATATTCAGAGTTAAAGATTGAAAATTCCAAAATAGACTTTGGAGATTTAATAATTCTTACACTAAAACTGTTTAGAGAAAGAGCAGATGTTTTAGAAAAATACAGAAAACAGTTTAAATATATTCTTGTAGATGAGTTTCAAGATACCAACTATACCCAGAATGTCCTTATTAATACTCTTAAAGACGGTAAAAGACACAAACTAACTGTAGTTGGGGATGACGACCAAGCTATTTACAAATTTAGAGGTGCTGCAATATCCAACATTCTTCAATTCAAGGAAAAATATCCTGAGGCTATGGAGATTGTTTTAACAGATAACTACAGATCAAGGCAAGAAATCCTAGATGCCTCATACGCCCTTATTAAACACAACAATCCAAACAGGTTGGAAGAAACAGAAAAGATAGACAAGAAACTTGTGGCAAGAGGAGCCTTTGAACCACAAGAAGAGGTTGTTTCTTTAATCGCCGCAAAAGATGAATATACTGAAACAGAAAGGGTTGTAGGAGAGATTCTTAAACTTACAGGATACGGAGAGCATGCACAGGAGGGTAGTGGAGCACAAATTTTTGACGAGAAAGGTCAAGCAGGATTCCTAGGGCTTTCAAAGAAAGGCAAATTCAAATTTAGTGACATTGCAATACTGGTAAGAGCAAATTCCCATGCAGAGCCCTTTATCCAGGAGCTTCGAAACAAAGGAGTTCCATACAAACTAGGTGGAGCAAGAGGATTGTATTTTAGACCAGAGATTCAAAATATTGTTGCTTTCCTTAGAGTCTTAGTCGATTACTCAGATGAAATTGCTATGTACAAATTGCTTTCAATGAACATTTGGAATTTAACTGTAAGAGAATATATTGAAATAAATAGACTAGCCAGAGAGGAGAAATTAACTCTTTTTGAGGAATTAGAAAAACTTTGGGATGTAAAGATTGGTGAGGTTGAGGGAGCAATTGATGATGTAAGTAATCCGTTAGTCCTCAAGATGCTAGATGCCAAGGCCATAGCTGGGATAAGTAATTTGCTTGAGATAGTAGATAGCTCTCTAAAAAGGATTAAAGATGGCAGACCTATACTAGAAATCCTGTACGATTATGTAAAGGTAAGTGGATATCTAGATTCTTTCTTGGGAGAAGAGAGTGGAGAGAATCTCTTTGCAGTGTCAAATATACAAAAGTTTTTTGAATTGGTAAAAAAATATGAGAAAGATAATCCAGACTCAAACATATATGAATATGTAGACTATCTTAACTACTGTATGGAGGTTGGAGAATCTCCTGTGGTAGATCAGTCTGAACTGGAAGATTTTAATGGTGTAAATATACTTACAGTACATGGCTCAAAAGGTTTGGAATTTCCAGTAGTATTTTTGGTTAATCTTGTTTCTCAGAGATTCCCGTCACAAAACAGGTCAGATGCAATACCAATTCCAGAAGAATTAATTAAGGAAACATTGGGGGAGAATTTTTCTGAGAGTAATTCACATCTTCAAGAGGAAAGAAGACTTTTCTATGTTGGAGCTACTAGAGCACAAGAGAAATTGTATCTTTCTGCTGCTAAATATTACGGTGATGGCAAATCTAGCAAAAAGCCGAGTATATTCCTAAACGAGATACTAGACAGAAATGTAGGAGATGAATTTGTTGGATTAATTAAAGATGGAGGGATGAAAATTGCAAGTATGGATTTGGATACATATGAATCAATTGTTCCGAAAGAAGTTAAATTGGATGTAATTAAAAACTTTAGCTATTCTCAGCTACATACATACGAAGATTGTCCAAGGAAATATGAGTATTCCTATGTACTTAGAGTTCCTCAAAAACCAAAATCATCTTTGTCTTTTGGAACAACAATTCACAATACTCTTAAAGAACTTTACACTGCATTAAAACACTCCAAAGAAGGATTGGAAGGAGTTTATGCACCTCCAACACTAAAAGATTTACTTGGATACTACGAAAAGAACTGGGTAAGTACAGGCTACGAAAGTACTAAACAAGAACAGTTAAGGAAAGAAGAGGGAAGAAAAATCTTGAGGGAGTATTACAACAAAATGTATTCTGAACAACAAAAACCATTGAAACTAGAAGAATCTTTCTCTGTACACTTTGGAGAGAGTGTATTTGTGGGGAAGATAGATAGGATTGATATGGTAGGTGAGGAAGGCGAGGTCTGTATTGTGGATTACAAAACAGGAAAGGTAAAAAACGAGGCAAATATTAAAAAGGATTTACAACTTCCATTATATGCTGTATTTGCACAGGAGAAGTTAGGATTAAAGGTTGTAAGTGCAAAATATATATTTGTGGAGTCAATGGAAGAGATAGAGGTAGATATCTCACAAAAAAGGAAGGATTTGGCAAAAGAGAAGCTATTGGAAGCAATAGGGAATATCCGAGAAAGGAAGTTTAAAGCAACGCCAGGGTTTGGATGTAATTTCTGTGATTACAATTCCGTTTGTGAATTCGCAGAAATTTAATATAATGTAGTATAATTGGCACTATGAGAATTTTGGACACATTAAATATGTTTTTGGTTGAAAAGGTACATGCCCAGAGTTTGGGTAGTTCTCTTGGTGATCAGTTGAACAAAATAGAAGATGGGACAGTTACAGATGAAAGTGATCTTGTTCAGACGATTGTTAGCATTGCAGTACCTTTGGGAGTTATCAGTGTTGTTATTCTTGTTGTATATGCTGGCTATCTTCTTACATCTAGTCAGGGAAATCCAGATAAACTTAAAGAGGGAAAGGATATAATAACAAATGCAATTATTGGATTTGTAGTAGTGCTACTCTCTGTAGCAATATTAATATTAATTTCTAATACCCTAGGGTTAGGTATATATGAGTAAAATAGATATATCAGGTATAGTAAGTGGACTTTTACCAACTTTTGGTTCAGATTCAGATATCGAAGATTTAATCGGAACAAAGGTTGCAGACGCTATAAACTTCTTTACAGGATTTGCTGCCTTAGTAGCTGTTGTCTTAATTATAGTTTCAGGTTATATGTTCATAACCTCTTCTGGAGATCCTGACAAGGTAGATAAAGCTGGCAAGACATTGTCTGGAACTATCGTTGGATTAATAATTGTCTTTATAGCAAGAATATTGGTAGAGTTTGTTCTTAGGGTTGTAGTTAAATAGAAAGTATTGCAAGTTAATTTAACTTTCTATATAATAAACTTAATATATTAATATTTTAGTAGTTAAAAAATGAAAGCACCAAAAGTATTAGCAATTGCTTCTTCCATATTTTCTGGACTGTATTTAGCATCAGGAACTTATGCGCAGACCGCTTTAAGTTGGGTTGATAGATTGAAAGGTACAGGTGGTGTTACCCAACCGTTGGAATCATGGATTGGTGGTGTGATAAATCTTGTTGTTGGATTAGCCGCATTGGTATGTGTTGGTATCTTAATCGCTAGTGGATATATGTATATTACAGCTGCAGGAGACGAAACTAAGGTAGAGAAAGCTGGTAAATCTTTGACATATGCAATAGTTGGATTAGTAATCTGTTTCATTGCAGTTATATTGGTCGAATTTGTATTGAAGAATGTCCTTAAGTAATAGCTAATTTACGGAAGGAGAAATTGCATGTTCATAGACTTGAGCTTCCTTAATAATACGGGCTTTGAGAATCTTTCTGATTTTTTGTATTCTCTCATAGGTTTTGTTATATCATTTTCTGTAGTTCTTGCTGTTATATCAATCATATTTTCTGGATTCAAGTTTATACTTTCTATTGGTGATGAGAAGAAAGTAAAAGAAGCTTCTAGGTCTCTGATATTCTCTATTGTTGGATTGGTACTTGTATTTATATCCCCATCAATTATAGAATTTGTGATCAGAGAAATTTTAGGAATAAAATAATGAAAATATTTAAAAAACTAGTCTTTTTGTTTTCTCTTTCCCTTGCAAATCCTGTATTTGCACAGGAAGAGGAACCGAAGAAGATAGGGGAATTGTTTGATGTCTTGGATAATGTACTCCAATATATATTCCCTCTTGCGGGATTAATATGTGTAGTCTTCGTAATTATTGGTGGATATATGTGGATGTCTGCAGCAGGGGATCCATCGAGGGTTAAGAGTGCACAAAGTACTCTAACATGGGCAATCATTGGTTTAATTGTCGTTCTTTTAGCTGTTGCAATTATTGAAGTAATCGTGAAATTTATATCTTAAATGAAAAACGACCATTTTAAATCGCCAGATTTTCTTAAAAGTCAGGGTTATGCTAGAAATGGTGTTAAGTTAATCTTCCGTAATGAAAGAAATTTTAGAATAGACATAGTTATTGCTGTCTTAGTTGTAATTGCAGGATTTCTTTTTAAGATATCTCACACAGATTGGATAGCTATTAGTCTAGTTATCTCCATGGTCTTTACTGCAGAGGTACTCAACAGTGCAATAGAGGCACTCTGCGATACTGTTTCGCAAGATTTTAAGGTGAATATAAAATATGCAAAAGATGTAAGTGCTGGGGCAGTATTAATTAGTGCCTTGGTATCAATCATTACAGGTCTAATTGTTTTCCTCCCATACATAATGGAAGTTGTAAAAAATATTCTGGTATAATGGGAATATGCCTAAAAAGCCCCAAAATATAATTCAGCTTTTTCTTGTAGTTTCTCTCGGAATTTTTTGTGTTACTCTTTTCAATTTTCCAGCATATTCAGGTGAGATAGAGGATCTTGAAAACCAGATTAACCAAACTAATGAGGAATTAGCTAAGAAGAAGGGAATACTTTCAGATATAGAGAAAAAGATTGCTGAGATAAGTGGTAGTAACTATTCACTAAGCCAGAAAATTAACCTCATAAATGATGAGATTAACAAGTTAAAGAAGAGCATAGATAGTACAGAGGCAGATTTAAACAAGAAGATTGCTGAGATAGAAGAAAAGCAAGTTTTACTTGAGAAGAAAAAAGAATCAATAGATACTTTCTCTTCAGATTTGTATATACAATCTAGATACAGAATGTCTCAATTTTTTCTCTCAAGAGATAGTTGGGATGGTTTTGTAGAGGGGTTGTTTGTTAAGAAGAGAGCAATTACTGTATTGAGAGATGAGGTTGAGAAAATTAATGGGGAATTTATATCTCTAGCTGAGAGTAGGGAGGCATTGGAAAAGCAGAAGACAGAATTAGAGGAGCAGAAGGGGGATTTAGATAAATCGTATGCATTATTAGCTGCAGAGAAAGCAAAGTTACAGAAGGAATTAAATGCACAGATTGCTTCTAAGACAAGTGTAAGTAGTCAAATTAATAAATTAACTTCTCAATTATCAAATTTGCAAAAGACATTACTCTATACAAGGCAGGGTGGTACATCTGTAGATCCAAGTCAGGTTACGGTGGAGGGGAGTGATTTGGGAAGCTTATCTACTTTTACGAGCAAGGCTTCCGTTGGTTCTTTTGGAGTGTTTTCGATTGGTGCATATACTCACAGAAATGGAATGAGTCAATGGGGTGCAAGAGAGAGAGCAGAGGCGGGGCAGACATATAAGCAAATATTGCAAGCGTATTATCCAGATGGGACAAGAACAAAGGGATATGTTGAGCCGACTAAGATACGTGTTAAGGGAAAAGGAGTTGATTGTTCTGGAAATGCAAAAACATATGATGAAAAAATAAGTTTTGAAACATACATGAACAGAATATATGAAATGCCTTCGGGCTGGAGCCCAGAGGCAGTGAAGGCCCAGGCTGTTGTTTCTAGAACTTATGCTATATACAAAGCAAATACACAGGGATATATAATCCCAAGTGAGAGTAACCAGGTGTATAAAAACTGTGATAATTTGCAAGCTTGGAAAAATGCTGTTGCTGCAACCAAGGGTATTGTGTTAACTAAGAATGGATCAGTGTATTCCACACAATTCGCAGCAGTACATGGAGGTTGGATAAATGGTGTTGGTTGGGACTTATATGATACTGGTGGAACAAAAGATTTTACAAATACATGGGATAATAAATCTGGTGTATCTTGGACTTACAGATCTTGGTACAGGAGAGATTACAAATTAAGCACAACAGTTGACGGTTATAGTTGTTATAGATACCCATGGCTCTCTGGACAGGAAATGGCAGATATTGTTAATGCAGCATCGCGCTTAACAGACATCGGAGGTAGTGGTACAAGTGATTCTAGAATATATCCAATACATGATAGATGCCATAGCGACGGCAATCCATACTCCTTTACAGAGATGAGAAACAAATCTTCTTCAAAATTCACAAAAGTAATTCTAGCACAAGTTTCTAGAAGCAGTGGAAATACAAACTTTATTAAATTTGTGAACGAAGACGGGAGAGAGATTACTATCTCTGGAAGTTACTTTAAACTTGCTTACAACCTTCGTGCTCCAGGATATTTGAGTATTCCTCAATCTGGATTTGTACACATTGATATACAAAAAAAGCTATAATAACCTTGTTATATAGTTAATACTATGTTATCTTTATCTATATATGGCTATGAAAGAAGATAAAAACAAAATTCCAGCGAAGTTTAGAAATATAAAGAAATCTTTTATGGATACAATCTCTCTAAACAATGATCATTCCTTTATGTCGTTTCCTAAGGAATTAAACTTCCACGGAAAAGAAAAAGGTGAACAGGTTGTTTTAATTATTCGTTCCCACTGGATTGTTACAGTTCCGTACTTTTTCCTTGCTGCTCTTGTTCTCTCTCTTCCCTTTGTTCTTGCATCATTAATGCCAACATTCTTTTCAAGCATTGCACTTCTGATATCTTTAATAATTACCTCCTTACTGGTATCTCTAGGAATAATGGTAAGTACCTTTGTCAAATGGTTCTACACAGTGCACATAATTACAGACCAAAAGGTAGTAGATTTAGATTTTACGAGTATTATGAATCATCCTATGGCAGAAGCTCAATTGGAAAGGATAGAGGATGTTACCCACAAACAGTTGGGTGTAATAGGGAGCGTCTTTGATGTAGGTACAGTATATATACAAACAGCAGGAGCTCAAAATGAAATTGAATTCTCAAATGTTCCCAGACCAAGAGATATACAAGATATTCTTTTTGATTTGCTTGAACTTAAGCAGAAAGGAGAAATATAGTGGAAGATGCAATGGAAATACTAAACAATCTGTCTGGACATTCAGGGGATACAATAAATATCGGTATAGTATCTTTGCTTAAATTACCACTAATCATTGTCCTTTTTGGAAATGTTTTGTTCGCAGTCCTCCTACTTTTAAGAGTTAGAATACTCTCTGAGACATTTGAAACAACAGACAACAAATTAATCAGGTATATAGTACACATTTATCTTTTTACAAGCGTAATAGGGAGTATAATAGCATTACTATTTTTGTTAATTGGCTAAAATGAAAATTGCCGTCCAACAGTTTGTATCAAATGACAAGGATAAAAACACCTTTGTTTCTGTCTTTAAACACTATTCCAACCTTACGGAAAAAAAGATTAGTAAAGAAGGGGATTTGTATGCTCTTCTTTCAATTTCTGGGAGCAAAAATCTTTCTGCTGAGCGAGTAAGTAAATTTGTATGGGATGGGTTGGTAGATGGGTATCTGTATTCCAACGCCAAAACTACAAACGAATCGCTTAAAGATTCAATTAAGGAGGGTATTCGTAAAATTAAAGACCTAATTAGGAATGACCAAACACTGGAAGAGGAGGGTGTGGACATTAACTTTGTTGTAATTGCCCAGAAAAAAGAGGGACTATATCTTGGAAATTTTGGAGAGAACGATATATATGTTTACAAAGATAACAGATTTATAAATATATATGATGTTCTCAAAGAGAAAAAATCTAGTACAGCAGGTATAGCTCTTGCAGAAGATGATATTCTTCTTGTATCTACAGCTGGACTGCTTACAGAAGGAATGGCAACATTTACAGGACACAAAAATAAACAAGAAGTTCTAGAATCACTGGAAAAATTTGGAGAGAAGATTTTAAATTCTGAAGGGATAATATATTTCCAGAACATCGAAGAAGGAAAGGAGAATGAAAAAAATATTGAAGTTAAAGCAGACATACTTAAAGATATCCCAAAACCAAGAATAAAAATGCCAAAAAAGGAAAAAAAGAAATTTAAAATTCCTCTCAATCTTAAACCGTTAATTGAAAAAATATTACAATTTTTCAAAGAAGCAGTCTCTAAAATAAAAAGCGTAGTTACATCACTTGTTGGAAAACAGCACTGGTTTAAAAAAGTATCTTCCAAAATATCTGAAAACAAAGTCTTTGACAGAAGAGAAAGTATGAAAGGAATGAAAATTGATGGTTACAAAGAAAGAAACATAAGGGTTTCCAGAATTAGAACTGTTGTGGTAGTTGTTTTAATAATTGTTCTTCTTGCAGTAGGAATTAACTTCACAATCAATGCAAAGAAAGCCCGAGAAAGACATAATATAGCACAAGAATCACTTACTAAGATTGAAAAACTTTTAGACAAAGCAGAGGTGGACATGATTGTAGATACATCCTCTGCAGAACTATCTGTGTTTCAAACAGAGAAACTTTTTGAGGCAATTCCCTCTGAACTCAATGACGAAGACACAACTAAACTACAAGAGTTGAAAGACAGGAGATTAAATATTGAGGATACTCTTTTTAAACGAAAAGTTATCTCAGACGGGGATGGGTCAATTAGCACTTACATAGATTCACGACTCTCTTTTGGGGAAGGTTCTGCTCCTTCGGACATTGAGGTATATACTGATAAATCTTTAAACACATACTTGTTTATTACAGACTTAGGACTTAAAAGTGTATTCAGAGTATCTTTGTATGACAAGAAAGTAGAAAAGATAGCAGATACAGAAGGTTTGGTTAAAGAACCGAAATATATATCTGTAGGAAATAGTGGTGTATATGTATATGATGCAAAAGAGGGTGTTTTAAAAGCACCATTTGACGGCAGTAAAGTAAAAGCATTTGTTAAACTCTCTGGGCTTGACATAGATGATATTGAAGAAACAGATATTACCGAAATGATTGTTTTAACAGAATCTGACAATGTATATCTTCTCTCAAGAGCAGGGAAGGTATTGCTCAAATCTAGCTTCTCAGATGGTAATAGTTATTCATTGTCATTTGGATATATTAGGAACGACAATTTTGCTACTGTAAATGACATATCTTCGGATCTTAGTTTGTACTTTCTTACATCGGATTCTGGTCTAATTAGATATTCATACAGTTACTTTGAGCAGAAGCAAGCTCTTTCGCCTCTTACAACAGGAGGATTTGATGGAAACTATGGTAATTTAACCAAAGGATATACAACTGGAAGTCTAGATTACTCTTTGTATCTTTTCGATGCGCAGGGAAGAAGATTTTTGAAATTCGAAAAGCCTCAGGAGGGTGGAGGAGATATACGACATCCAGGACAAATTCTTCTTCTAAACCAGATTATTTACAGAGGAACAAAGGATGGTATGTGGAGCGATGTTAAAGACTTTGTAGTGGACAGCAAGGAGTCTGCTATGTATGTTTTGGATGGATCTACGATATGGAAGATAGTGTTGTAGTATAATGGAGGGATGAAAATTATCAATAAGAAAGCTCGTTTTGATTATGAAATACTAGAAAGTCTTGAAGTTGGTATTGTGCTACTAGGAATGGAGGTAAAATCAGTAAAGGGTGGCAGGGTAAACATATCAGATGCTTTTGTAAAGGTAATAGGGGATGAGTTGTGGCTAGTTAATGCAGATATAACTAAATATCAATATACCTCTGATGATCACTATGATTCTAAAAGAACTAGGAAGTTACTAATTAAAAGAAATCAATTAGACAGGTTGAAAAGCAAGATGAAGCAGGGGAATTTAACATTAATTCCTTTAAGTATATATACTGTAAGAGGGTATGTGAAAGTAGAGATAGGCTTGGCAAGGGGAAAGAAATACCATGAGAAGAGAAAGGCAGAGAAGGAAAGAGATATGGATAGAGATTTGTTGTATGAGAGTAGGAAATTTGTGGTATAATTCTAGATATTATAGGTTATGGATAATACAAATATCGAAACACAACCGAAAATAATTGGAAGAGCTGAGACTTCTACTGCTCCAGCAGAAATTATGATGGAAACTAGTGGTTTAGTAGAACCTCCTGTTTTTACTCCAATGGAATCATCTACTGAAGAAGAAGTAGTATCCTCCGAACCAATTGATGGTTCAATAGAGGTAGAAGCTACTACTGAAGTCCCGAGACCAAGCGCAGGGTTTCCAATTAAACCAGAAAGCAAGGGAACCTCCAAAATTGTTTTGGAGAAAATTAGGAACATAACTGAAAATCTTTAGTCCTTCTCAGATATATGTTATCCTTTATCCATAAGATTGCTCACTGTCCAATATGGATATATACGCTCAAACATTTGGTCCAACTTTAGAAGATAATACCGAGATTGAAACAGGTACTTCCACTTTGTATCCAAAAGATACATACGGTGATATGTATGGACCAAAAGAGATTAACATCCCTTGGGGTTGGATTTTGCTTGTTCTCATCCTAATTGGTATTGGTGTGGGAGTATTCCTGTATGTTAGAAAAAAACTTCTTGCTAAAGACAGAAATGAAAAAGCGGGTGATGGAGTCCTAATGGAAGTGCAAGTCCCAAGTGGAAATGAAACAGAGATAGGGGTGGCAGAAAAAATGTTTGCTAATTTATATGGCATTGGTGGAAAAGGAAGTGGAATTGCGGAACATTTTAGTGTAAACAACTGTGTTACCTTTGAAGTGATTGGTGTTCCAGGAGAGATTCGCTTCTATGTTCATTGTCCAAGAAAAATATCTGACCTAGTTGAGAAACAAATACTTGGTTCTTACCAAGATGCAGAAGTAAGGGTTGTGACAGAATACAATATATTTGCACCAGATACCAAAATTGCTTGTACAAGATTAGTTCTTTCAGAAGATCCATACTGTCCCTTAAGAGTTGCCAGCGATTTTACTGGAGACCCGATGGCGAATGTACTTAGTACCTTAAGTAAAATGTCAGAAAATGAAGGAGCTCTTGTCCAACTTGCAGTATCTCCAGCGGGAAAAGAGTGGCAGAAAAACGGGGAGAAGTTTGTTCAAAAGATTAAAAACAACAATGCAGATTCGGAAAAGAAAAAGATTGGTATATCTGATGAAAAATTAGAGGGTATAAGTAAAAAAGTCGCAAAACCAGGGTTAATTGCTGAGATTAGAATTGTTACAAGTGCACCAAGCGAAGATATTGCTAAGATGCATTTAGACAATATCGTAGGTGCTTTTGATCAGTACAGTAATCCAGGAATAAATAGGCTTGAGAAAAAGAAAGTGTCAGAGAAAGAGCAAAAGAAATTCCTGTATGATGTTGTTTTTAGAAGAACTCCTGAAACAGAGAATTCTATACTTAATGTGGAGGAATTAGCAGCGCTGTATCATTTTCCAAACAAAGATACTAATACACCAAATATTAAATGGCTTTTAGCTAGAGAATTAATAGCAGACAACTCAATTAGTTCAGATATTCAATCTAAGGATACAATATGGATAGGGAACAATATATTTAGGGGAAAGAAGAAAGTAATCTGTTTCGAAAGGGATGATAGAAGGAGGCATGCATATATCTTAGGACAGACCGGTACTGGTAAATCTTGGCTGATGACCAGAATGATAATTCAAGATATATATAATGGAGATGGTGTTTGTTTTATTGATCCGCACGGTCAAACAGCAGAAATGATTCTAGAAAGAATCCCTCCTGAAAGAGCAGAGGATGTTATATATTTTGATGCGGGAGATTTCGAAAGACCTTTTGGTTTGAATATTATGGAGTTCTACAATGAGCAACATAAGCACCAGATTGTTAACAGTTTTATAGCACTTCTCATTAAATTGTTTGACCCAAATAATCAAGGATATGCAGGACCAGCGTTCCAGCAGGCAGTTAGAAACTCTATGCTTACAGCTATGTCCAAGGAGGGTTCAACGCTAATAGAAGTTGTTAGAATTCTACAAGATGAGGATTGGGTAACAAATTACTGGCTTCCATTAATTCAGGACGAGTTAGTAAGGAGATATTGGATAGACCAAGTTGCAAAGACAGACAAGAAAACAAAAGCGGAATCTTTAACATACTTTATTTCTAAATTCGACAAGTTTACAACAAACCTTGCCATTAGAAATATCATAGGGCAGAGTAAATCGTCTTTTGACTTTAGAGATGTTATGGATAACGGCAAGATATTAATTGTGAACCTTTCCAAGGGTAGGATGGGGGAGGAGAATATGTCTTTCTTGGGTCTTTTGCTTGTTCAGAAATTATTGGCTGCTGCCCTAAGTAGGGAGAATGTAGATGAAAGATCTAGAAAAGATTTCTTTTTCTATGCAGATGAGTTCCAAAATTTTACTACAGATGAATTTGCATCAATACTTTCTGAAGCAAGGAAATATAAATTAAATCTTACATTAGCTCACCAGTATATTGGTCAATTACCAGAGAATATTAAGGGGGCAGTATTTGGAAATGTTGGAACTCTAATGATATATCGTTGTAGTGCTGAGGATGCAAATTTCCTAGAGACTCAATTTGCTCCATATATTAAAGCTGGAGATATGGTAAACCAGGGGATAGGGCATTGCTATGTTAAGTTACTAAGCAAAGGCTCGTATCCTGCGCCTTTCTCTTTAAATACTTTGTATGGGGAAGAGTTCCCCAATTCTGGTTTTGATTTGCCAGAAAACAAGGAGGTAGCAGAGATGATAAGGAAGTACTCAAGAGCAAAGTATGGAAGGGATTTGGAAGTTATTAATGAGGATATTAGGATTAGGTCTCAGCTTGATAGGAAGGAAGAGTCTGTATCTACTCCTCAACCTTTCTCTTCAATGGGTTTTTAGGGTTGTATCTTCAAAAACACATGATATTCTGGTAGAATCTTTTGTTGCGGGAGTATAGCTCAGTTGGTTAGAGCGCGGTTCTTATAAAGCCGTGGTCGATGGTTCGATTCCATCTACTCCCACCAATTCTAATTTAAAAACATCATCATATGAGCGAGAAAGAAAGTATTGGAGAGAGGGAGATAATGATAGGTGGAGTATATAAGCACTTTAAGGGAGATTATTATCAGGTACTTACAGTTGGAAAAGACTCTGAAACAGAAAAAGACATGGTTGTTTACACATCTTTGTATTATAAAGAAGATAAGGGAACAAGGGTCTGGATTAGATCGTTGGAAGATTTTATGGGGACTAAAGAATTAGAAGATGGTACTATAGTAAATAGATTTGAATTTGTAAGTGAGAGATAAGAATAACTCTATAATTCTTTCAAACTCTTCTGATCTTCCTTCTGCATCTTAACGAGATTAAGATACTTCTCTGTTGTAGAAAGTCTCTTGTGTCCAACTAACTTAGATACTACAACAAGACTTACGCCATTTGCTAAGTGATGTGCTATGAATGTATTTCTAAGGTCATTTACCTTCGCATTCTTAATACCAGCTTTTTCAAAAGATTTGTCTATTGCTGTTCTAATATTTCTGACTAAAAGAGGCCTACCATTCTTTGTTACAAACAGTGTATCATCTTCTGTTTCTGGTCTTAATTCCAGATACTCATCAATTGCTTTCTTCGCAGATTTATTTAAAGGAACTTTTCTCTGTGGGTGACTTCCTGCAGCTTTTATGTAAAGGTAATCTATCCTTCCATCGTTTGACTTTCTAATATCATCTAGTGTAAGTGCGGCTAATTCTCCGATTCTAATACCTGTTTGAAGAAGTATTTCTACGATAGAGTAGAGCCTTACATCTACACGACTAACATCTCTTAAAGCTCTATATTCCATCTCTGTTAAAACCCTTGGAGGCTTTGTCTCAAATTTAGGATGTGCTAATTTCTCAGATGGATTATCTTGTATTAATGAATTATCCAAGAGATATCTGTAAAATGTTCTAGTACTATTTATTTTTCTTGAGATACTTTTGGGGGTGTAGTTATTGTCCTGTAGGTTTTGTTTATATTTCTCTAAATCCTCAATAGTAGTATCCTCTATAGAAGAGATGCCCTCCTTGGAAAAGAAGTTCAATAACTGTTCAATGTCTTTGGAGTATGCTATTACAGTAGCCTCAGATCTTCCTTTGCTCTGTAGATCAGCTATAAATTTGACTCTTTTCTCCTCAAAATTTGGATTGTTTATTGCCCCCACCGTGTTTGAAAGCTTAATTTATTAATAGTTTCTACTATATAGTAAGAATTATATCATCATAAAGTTGTGAGAGCAATAATATATAAATATGGGTTACTTTGATTAAATCACCCTGTATTGATAATATCTATACATGGATAGAGTAATATACAAACAACCAGATAAAAGAGTAAAGCAGGAGAAGGAGATTGTAATCATGTCTCTTTTTAATTCGTCTGTTGCAAAGGTTGTACTTTTGGGAATATCTGTTTTTCTTGTTTACAATATTTTCCACTCTGTTGGGATTACTGTCCAAAAGGTGGAGATTTTAAACAAGGCTAGGGTAGAGGTAGAGGATTTGAGATTGAGGAATTTAGAATTAGCATCTCTTCTTGAGAGGATGCAAACTGTAGAATATCTTGAAGTTGAGGCAAGGGATAGACTGAATTTTACTGGTAAGAAAGATATTGTTTTTGTAATTCCAGAGAATATGTATCCTGTTGCTAGAGAGTATGTTGATTCGTTATTAAGCGAAAAGGAGGTGGATAGTAGTGAGTATGGTTTTGAGGTTTGGAAGAATTTCCTTTCCTCTGGAATTTGATAGTACACAACAAATTGTAGTATAATCACTAGATTTGATATCGCGGGGTAGAGCAGTGGCAGCTCGTCAGGCTCATAACCTGAAGGTCGTTGGTTCGAATCCAGCCCCCGCAACCAGTTTTATACTCTTCTCGTTATATTCTTAAGGCATCTGCACTTTTCATTTGTATCTAAACCATATCCCTCCACCCAGTGATTTGGGATTGTAAACCCAACGTAATCTATGGGTACATCAACCTCTCTTCTGTCTGGTTTGGAAAGTAGTGCACAAACTCTTAGGGATTTTGGACGTCTTGCTCGTAATATATCTAAGAGTATTGCCATCGAATATCCTGTATCTACAATATCTTCTACGATTACCACGTCTTTGCCCATTATTGAATTTTTTAAATCACAATGAATGACTGGCTCTCCAGATGATTCTATGTTATTTCCATAACTGGAAACTGACATGAAATCTATCTCTACTTTTGGATTATTAAACTCTCTTGCCAAGTCTGTTGTGAAAAAGGATGCCCCATTTAAAACCCCAACTAAAACTAAATTATCAACATCTACATCATCTTTGATCTCCGCGGCTAACTCGGTAACTCGCTCTTTTATCTGCTCTGAGGTAATGAGAACTTCTCTCTTTTCAACGGTCTCTCTTGGATCTGTCATAGTAATATGTATACTTGGATTAATTAAAAAAGTGTGCTAGAATAGGCTTTTGCAAGAATAACTTAGTATATATACACCATTATGCCATTAACAAACCAACCTGTAAAAGGGATGTACATTTTAGAAGATGGAAAGTTCTATTTTCTAATAGATAGACAATTAAAAACACAGGGGAGACAGGGAGGATTAATCATCTTAAAGATGAGAGCTCTTGATAGTGGTTATGTAACAAGTAAAACAATTAAAGCTGGCACAAAGATTGAATACATAGAACCCGAAACAAAGGAGATGCAATATCTCTACTCGGATAATGCTAGTGTATATCTAATGGATTCTGAAACATACGAAACAATTACAATTCCCAAGGAAACGATAGGGGAGTATGTAAATTTTCTTAAAGAGGGAGATACTGTCTTGATAATGGTTTATGAAGGGAAAGTTTTAACTATTAAGGAAAATCCTACAGTAATTCTTGCAGTTGTAGATACATCAGACGCTGTGAAGGGAAATACAGCGAACAGTGCAACAAAGGAAGCGGTGCTGGAAACTGGGTACAAGATACAGGTTCCGATGTTCATAAAGAAGGGGAATCTAGTTAAGGTAAATACAGATTCTGGGACATACTCTGGGAAGGCTAACTAAATAGGTTTTTGATATTTTCTTTGGTATAATATCCTAGCTCTAAGGTGGGATAGCTCAGAAGGTTAGAGCATGGGATTCATAAACCCAAGGTCGGTGGTTCGATTCCACCTCTCACCATATCACTCTAAATTTGAATATACCAATATGGATAACAAAAAAAATATTAAGAAAGAAGTAAAGATAGATATTAGGAAATTGCCAATACGCAGAGAATTTGGAATCCCAAATATCATTGCTATGGTTGTAATATCCCTTGCCCTTACCGGAGCCATAATCTTTTTCAGAAGCTTAGGCACTAAAGGAGAGGAAGTATCTGTAAGTAAAATTGTCACAGATATATTCGAAGAGAAATATGACAAGATTATCCTTAAAGATGGGATAGTAACATTGGAAATGAAAGGGGAGGGAAATATCAAGAAGAGTGAATATGCTTTGCTTCCAGGAGGAACAGATTTCTACCAAATACTCTCCGACTCAGGACTGAATATCAAAGATTTAGAAAATGATTTCTACCAGCCAGCAATTGGTATTACTTTTGGGGATATAGTTACCTTTGTACTACTCGGAGCTGGATTAATTCTTGTCTTCATCATGATAAAAAACATGCAAACATCTGGTGGTAAAATTATGGACTTTGGAGAAAGCAAAGCCAGACTCTTGTTTGGAAAGAAAACAGGAGTTACCTTTGAAGATGTCGCAGGAATTGAAGATGTAAAAGAAGAATTAACTGAGATAGTGGACTTCCTTAAACAACCTAAAAAATATCTTGCGGCTGGAGCCAGAATACCAAAAGGTGTATTACTTGCAGGTGCACCTGGAACTGGAAAGACACTTCTTGCCAAGGCAGTTGCTGGAGAGGCAGGAGTCCCATTCTTCCATACATCTGGTTCAGAATTTGAAGAAATGCTTGTTGGAGCTGGTGCTTCCCGTGTTAGAGATCTTTTCAAAAAAGCTAGAAGTGCATCTCCATGTATCATATTTATAGATGAAATAGATGCAGTTGCAAAAAAAAGAGGCACAGTCCTGCACTCTGGAGCGGGAGAGCAAACATTAAACCAGATACTTGTAGAAATGGATGGTCTCGAGGAAAGACAAAATGTAATTGTACTTGCTGCAACAAACAGACCAGATGTTTTAGATCCCGCATTACTCAGACCAGGAAGATTCGACAGGACAGTTGTTGTAAATATGCCGGATTTTAAAGGAAGAAGAGCAATTCTTGATGTACACGCAAAGAACAAAGTCTTTGAAACTGGGGTAGATTTAGATATCTTAGCAAAGAAAACAGTGGGATATTCTGGTGCAGATTTAGAGAACCTCCTAAATGAGTCCGCAATTATGGCTGCAAGGGAGAATAGGAAGAAAATTAGTCAAGAAGATATTATGGAGGCATATTTGAAGGTCAAGCTTGGAAGAAAGAAAACAGGAGACAAGGAGGCTGAAGATATTCGAAAGACGGCATACCACGAAGCAGGACATGCAATTGTCGCAAAGTTTACAGAAGGCTCAGATCCTGTTGAACAGGTATCCGTTATATCAAGAGGTCTAACAGGTGGTATCACAGTATATCTTCCTGAGAAAGACACGAAATTTCTTTACAAGAAGCAAATGCTTGCATGGTTACGAACAGGTGTCGCTGGTAGGGTAGCAGAGGAGCTTTTCATCGGAGAAATCTCAACTGGTGCATCCAACGATATTGAACAGATAACTAATGTAGCAAGAGAAATGGTAATGCAGTACGGTATGAGCGAGAAGTTAGGAATGATTAAATACGGAGATATGGAGGAAACAAAACATCTTGGATACACATATGGGGGAGGTAGAGAGTACAGTGAGAAAACTGCAGAACTCATAGACCAAGAAGTTAAAAGATTTGTAGATGAGGCGTATGAATATTCTAAGAAGCTTCTCCAAGAGAAGAAGGAATATGTAGAGAAATTGGTTAATCTTCTTGTAGAAAAAGAAGTGGTCGTAAGGGAGGAGTTTGATGCTCTTTTCTAGTTGTAGTAGACTAATACTATGAACTTAATCAAAACCTCTAAGGATAGGTTCCTTGCCATAGATGCCAATGCAATAGTTCACAGAGCTTTCCATGCATATCCTGGGAACCTTCAGACAGACGATGGTGTTCAAGTAAACGCAGTTTACGGTTTTACAGTTATGCTTCTTTCTGCCCTTAAGTCTTTCGATCCTAAGTATGTTCTCTGTGCCTTTGATACCAGTAAACCAACATTCAGACATGAGGAATATATAGATTACAAAGCAACGAGAAAGCCTGTCGACCAATCTCTCATTGACCAATTTCCACTTGTAGAAGAAGTTCTCAAAGCTTTCAATATCCCAATCATAAAAAAGGAGGGCTTCGAAGCAGACGACATCCTCGGGACCATTGCTAAGATGGTAGATAGTGGTAAATGGAAAGACCAGAATCTTGAACTTTACATTCTCAGTGGAGATAGAGACCTGTTTCAGCTTGTAAGGGGAGATGTAAAGGTATGCTTACCGTCAGGAAATTTTAGTAATCTCATAGAGTATGATAGAGAGAATGTTTTTAAAACCCTTGGAGTATATCCTGAGCAAGTAGTTGATTACAAAGCCATTGTAGGAGATGCTTCGGACAATATCCCTGGAGTAAAAGGAGTAGGAGATAAAACAGTTGTAGAGCTTCTAAAAGAGTATGGAGACTTCGAAACAATATACAAAAACTTACCAAAACTTACACCAAGACTTCAGGTATTGCTTGGAGAGGGAATTGAGCAGGCAGAACTAAGCAGAAAATTAGCTAAAATAGACCAAGATATGGACCTAGAGATATTTTTAGAATCCTGCCTAATGCAGGATTTTGACAGGAAAAATGTTTTGGATTTATTCAGGAGATTTAAATTTAAATCTTTGGTAGCCAGATTAGATGATATCTTCGGAAAAGACTCAAGTGGGTATTCTACACAGCTAAATATTTTTAATGGAAGTGTAGGTAATGTAGAGTGGGCTAGCGAAGAAGAAATTGGAAGCCTTTCTAAGAACGCATCAAGCATTGTTTGCTGTTTTTTAAGCAAAGAAGAAACCACTACAGACAAGGAGCTCATACTTACTAGATTTGTGGATAAGATGGGGGTAAAAACAGACAGGGCATATGAAAATGGAGGTTACACGCTACGGACCGGTTGTGAAACAGTCTTCTGCAACTTCGAAAACCTTGTTTCACGCAAGGAGACTACGATAGATGTGGATTTGACCAAAAGTTTTGATATATCACTGTTTTCCCACATAATTAACTCAGAGAAAAGGGACCAAAGTCTGAAAGATTTAGCTTTTGATTATGTAGGAAAAGTTTTTAGAGAGAAGATATCTCCACTAGAGATCTCTACTGTGCTAGATACTGTTGAAGAGATAAAAAATGCACAAATTAATAAGGCAAATGAGATAGAGTTGTACGAATACACTTTGGAGAGTATAAAGAAATATCTGTTGGTTAGATCTGAATATTTGCTTAATGTGCTAAGGAAAATTGAGATGCCCGTTGCCTTAGTTCTGTCTAAAATGGAAGAGAAAGGCATAAAGGTAGACATTAAATATCTAGAAGGATTAAATGAAGAATTGGCTAATAAATTAGAGAAAACAAAAGAAGAAATATTTGCTAGCGTAGGACATGAATTCAATATTAATTCACCAAAACAACTTTCGGATGTCCTTTACAACGAACTAGGACTTCCATCTAAGAATGGATTCTCTACAAGGGAAGACATTTTAGTTTCCCTGTCTGGAGCACATCCATGTGTTGAAAAGCTTCTGGAATTTAGAGAATTAAGCAAAATATATGGGACATACACCTCTCCAATGCTTGCTATGGCAAAGGATTCTGATGACCAATCCATACATACAGATTTTAAACAAACAGGAACTACCTCAGGTAGATTCTCCTCTGTCAATCCAAATATGCAAAATCTTCCTGCACAGGGTGAATGGTCAGAGAAGTTAAGAAAAGCCTTTGTAGCAAGAGAAGGATTTAAGCTTGTGGGTATGGATTACGCCCAGATTGAACTTAGAATTATGGCAGATATGTCTAGGGATAACCTTTTAATTAAGGACTTTAACGATGGATTAGACATACATACAGCAACAGCAGCAAGAATTTTGGAAAAAGAGATAGAAGATGTAACAAAGAAGGAAAGAAGTATTGGTAAAACTGTTAATTTTGCAATTCTTTTTGGACAAACACCGTTCGGTCTTAGTAGCCTACTGAAGATAGATAGCAAAGTGGCATTGGAATATATCCAAAACTACTTCGAACACTACCTCGGAGTGGAGGAATATATCAGAACATTGGAAAGAGAAGCCTACAAAAAGGGTTATGTACAAACAATGTTTGGGACTACAAGAATGATTGGTGGAATTAGATCAAAAAATATCCGAATGAACAAGGCAGCTAAAAGAGAAGCTGTAAATATGCCAATCCAAGGAAGCGAGGCAGATATTATGAAGCTTGGGATGGTTAAGTTGGACGAACTAATATCCAAAGAATTCAATGATGATGCCTATATCTTGCTTCAAGTCCATGATGAACTAGTGTTTGAAGTAGTTAAGGGCAGGGTGGAAGAATTTGAGAAAAAGGCTGTAGATATACTAAAAAACATTGTAAATCTAGAAGTTCCATTGGATGTTCATGTCTCGCATGGAGACAATCTGGCTGAATTGAAATAGTTAACAAAGGACTTCCTTAAGGATATAATAGTAAATATGAAAAAAGATCAGGCAGTATTGAATACAATATTAGGACTTTCAGGTTTTGTAATAGGTGCGTTTTTGATAACAAATCTTGTTCGCAACTCGGGTAAAAAAACTAATACGAGTAAAAAAAATGTAGTAGGGAAAACAGAGAGTAAAAATATTGACGAATTTCTAAATGAAAGACAGAAGAAAGCTGTGGAGATTCTTTCGACAAAGGGTAGGGTTACAGTAAAGGAATTGGTTATCCATTTTCCTAAAGTTTCGACAAGAACCTTGAGGCGAGATATGGACGCACTGGCTAGGCGGGGATATGTGTCGCAGGAGGGCTCTACAAAATCTACGTATTACAGATATCTTTTAAAATAGCACCATGGGTATAACTTTTCACCATATAGCGACAAAATTCGAAGAATTAGAGAAGATTTCTTCTCGTAACGACATGTCTGTAATCATTTCAGAGTTGTTTTTGGGAATAGATACCGAAGAGAGGCAAATACTGTCATATATGTTGCAAGGAAGGGTTGCACCATTATTTGTAGTAAGTGAATTTAATCTTTCTGAAAAGAGCATATTCAAGCTTCTGGGCAATATTCTCTCTTCAAAAGGAGCTAAATATGATTTGGAAGGTAGAAGAATTAAGCTTGGAGATGTAGGTGAGGTTGTAAGAGAGGTAACTGAACAGTTGGGCTATGAATCAAAAGAACTGTCCTTGAGTGAAGTTTACGAATATATGTGGGAAATTATTCAAAGCTCCGGAACAGGTTCTGCTGAAAAGAAGGCAAATATAGTGGGAGAGCTTTTTAAAAAGATGTCTCCAATTGAAAGTAAGTATCTTGCAAGGATAATATGTGGTGAATTAAGACTCGGTATCAATGCAAAGAGTGTTTTAGATGCATTCTCAAATATTATGCAGGGAGACAAGGGAAAAAGAGAGCTCCTAGATCGAGTTTACGGCATTAATCCAGATTTGGGGTATGTTTCCACCATACTTGAATCTGAAAATAATGTATCAACTACAATTTCACCTGGAGTTCCGATCTTGCCAAGATTAGTCGAGAGAGTCGGGTCTTTTGAGGAAGTGTTTGAACGTTTTGAAGGAGAATTCCTTGTTCAACCAAAATATGATGGGTTACGATGTCAGATACATAAATATAGCGGAGTTGATGCTAAAGAAGATGGCTTGGTTTGGAGAAAACATTTGAAGAAAGATAGTACAGCAGGACTTTTTGGAGAAAATGGCTCTGTAAAAGAGGTTAGGTTATTTACTAGAAATTTGGAAGATGTTACCAAGATGTTCCCTGAGATAGTGGAGGAAGCAATGTCAATGAAAGCGGAGTCTTTTATACTGGATTCTGAAATATTGGGCTGGAATCATAAGAAGAATAAGTTTTTGTCATATCAAGAAACCATGCAGAGAAGACGAAAGTATGGGATAGGGGAGAAAGCTAAGGATATTCCTGTAAAGGCAATGGTTTTTGATGTGCTGTATTTGAACGGAAAAGATATATCCGAGCTTGATACAGATGTTAGAGTAAAAGTAATCAAAGAAATGATTCCCGATACCACCCGGGGTATAGGTCCATCTCCAACAGAAAGTGTTGAAGATATGAAAAGGCTCAAAGAGATATTTGATAGGAGGGTAGAAGAAGGCCTGGAAGGAATAATTGTGAAGCAAAAAAGTGGTAGATATCTTCCTGGAGTGCGAAATTATGAATGGATAAAGCTGAAAAAGTCTATGGAGAAAGGACTTGTTGATACGATAGATCTTGTGGCAGTAGGATATTATCACGGTTCCGGTAAAAGAGGAGCACTTGGAGTAGGAGCTGTTCTGGGGGCTATATATAATGAAGAAGATAATACTTACGAAGCAGTATGTAAGGTTGGTACAGGGTTTTCCGATGAATTACTGTTAAACATATCTGCGGAGTTTAAAGAGATATCTTTAGTTAAAAAGCCTGTGAATGTATTAGTAGAGGAAACTCTCCTTCCCGATGTTTGGATTGATCCAAAGATTGTTTTTTCTGTTGAATCTGATGAAATTACGAGGAACTTAAATGCAGATAAGAGTATTGCAGGAGGGCTTTCTTTAAGGTTTCCACGGTTGATAGAGTGGGGTCGTGACAAGACTGCCGAAGAGGCTACCTCTCTTGAAGAGTTGATGAGGCTTTTTTCTTTACAGAAAAAGAATAAATAGCCCTTGCATATGGAATAATGTTGTGTTAAAATCCTCTCACGAGTTTGGGATACTTAAGGAGATACAGGATTCCTCTTAGAGAATAGCTCTAACGAACATCCTGGTTCAATAGTCTGTTTCTTATCTTCGTTGTTATCTCTCTCAGCTCCTTAAAAGTTGAAGAGTGACAGGAAGTCTAAAACATAGACTTTCTAATTAGTGTGAGGGTCACACAATTCATTTAGTCAGATAAAATTTAAATCCAACAATAATGCTGGTTGGTCATATTACTTTGGTAATATGTTAGTCAAGCGTTTTTCAATGAGAGTTTGATCATAGCTCAGGATGAACGTTGGCTGTGTGCCTAAGGTATGCAAGTCGAACGATTCTTTATGAAATTTCTGAAACTTCGGTTGATGATTTTTCGCTTAGAATAGTGGCAAACGGGTGAGTAACATGTGGATAATCTGCCTCAAAGTCGTGAACAGCTCGCCGAAAGGCGGGGTAATACTCGATAGTCTTGTTCTTTCATAATGTTTGAACAAGTAAAGCTCAGGCGCTTTGAGATGAGTCCGCATCCTATCAGCTTGTTGGTGAGGTAAAAGCTCACCAAGGCTAAGACGGGTAGCTGGCGTGAGAGCGCGGTCAGCCACCATGGGAACTGAGACACGGTCCATACTCCTACGGGAGGCAGCAATTAGGAATCTTGCGCAATGGGGGCAACCCTGACGCAGCGACACAGCGTGGAGGATGAAGGTCTTCGGATTGTAAACTCCTTTTATATGGGACGAATAGATGACGGTACCATATGAATAAGTACCTGCTAACTACGTGCCAGAAGCATCGGTGATGCGTAGGGTACGAACGTTATCCGGATTAATTGGGCGTATAGAGAAGC
Organism: Candidatus Dojkabacteria bacterium; assembly: GCA_035377085.1. Lineage (GTDB taxonomy): Bacteria > Patescibacteriota > Dojkabacteria > SC72 > SC72 > JAKPKF01. The sequence continues at coordinate 530 of DAOSSC010000004.1, read as the reverse complement.
GTAGGCGTTTTTGTTAGTCTTTAGTTAAATACCACGGCCTAACCGTGGGAAAGCTATAGATACTGCAGAAATTGAGACAGGAATGGGCGAATGGAATTCCCAGTGGAGCGGTGAAATGCGTTGATATTGGGAGGAACATCAGTGGCGAAGGCGATTCGCTGGTCCTTGTCTGACGCTAAGGCTCGAAAGCGTGGGTAGCAAAACGGATTAGATACCCGTGTAGTCCACGCCGTAAACAATGGATGCTAGGTGTTTGGTACAACTACCTAATCCTTCGGGATTGGATGGAAGTATTGAGTGCCGCAGCTAACGCGTTAAGCATCCCGCCTGGGAAGTACGGCCGCAAGGCTAAAACTCAAATGAATTGGCGGGGACCCGCACAAGCGGAGGAGCGCGTGGTTTAATTCGACGGCAATCGAAGAACCTTACCAGGGTTTGAAATGTATCTGCATGCCCCTAGAAATAGGGGAGGCTTTCGAAGGTGATACACAGGTGCTGCATGGCCGTCGTCAGCTCGTGTCGTGAGATGT
>DAOSSC010000003.1:3468-30357 GCA_035377085.1 Candidatus Dojkabacteria bacterium | reverse complement strand
TACATTCTAACGAAAATATAGACAGTGCCCTTAAAAGACTTCACAGAGAAGTCCTTAGAGAAAAGATACTCGAAACATACAGAGAAAAAGCATACAGAGTAAAAGACTCTCTAGGAGATATTGCAAAAAGAAAAGAGTGGGCAAAAATGAAAAGAAGAAGAAGAACCGCAGCAAGAAGAGCTAAAAATTAATCTTAATTTTAACGCTTTTACAAATGTCTCTCACAGATGATCTAAGAAAAGATATGTTTACCTTCTTCAAGGAAGGAAATACAAATGCTAGTGACATTCTAAAAATGGCTTTAGCCTCAATAAAAAATGCACAAATTGCTCAAGAGAGTGAAATGACTGCACAAGATGAAGAAAGAATTCTCAGAAAAGAAGTAAAAAAGATTGAAGACTCAATTGCTCAGTTTACACTAATGGAAAGAGTGGATCTTGTAGAAAAAGAGAAATCCCAACTAGAAATATTACAGAGATATCTTCCTGAACTAATGTCAGAGGAAGATATTAAGACAATCATAAATAACAAGATTAAGGAATTAAATATCTCCAGTATGAGTGATATGGGTAAGCTAATGGGAGCTGTAATGAAAGAAACTGCTGGTAAAGCAGATGGTAATACAGTTAAAAATCTTGTTACTCAAATACTAACCAAATGAAATTAGAGATATTCAACTGGCCAAATATATCCCTACTAAAAAGTAAAGTTATTAATTCTCTCAAAAAAGAATTTTACTCCTTTGACATATCTGTAATCAATATTGTATTTGTAGATGAAAAGGAGATGCAAAGACTCAATAAGGAGTATAGAAATGTAGATGATGTTACAGATGTGTTATCTTTTAACCTTGATACAGAGGGATTTCTAGGAGAAATATACATATGTCCTAAATATGTAAAAAAGACAGTAGAAAAGTATGAAGAGGAGATAATCCGACTCATTGTACATGGCATTCTCCATCTACTTGGATTTGAACACAAGACGAAACTAGATGACATATCTAAACAAAAAGAAGATATGTTTGTAAAACAAGAGGAGATATTGGAGAATATACTTAAGGATTTAAAGTAAACTTCGAAAATATGAAATTAATTGTGGGCTTGGGTAACCCAGGCAAAGAATATGCAAACTCCAGACACAACGCCGGCTTTATGTTTCTAGAGGCTCTCAAAGACAAATTTCTTTACCAAAAAGATATATATGCTACAGAATGGAGAGAAGAGGATACCTTCCAATCTGAGATATCTTTTGTTAAAAGAGGATCTACCATTGTTGCAGTACTTGTTAAACCTATGACCTTTATGAACAACTCTGGAGAGGCTGTAAGTAAGATTGTAAAGAAACTAGAGATAGAGAATATTTCCGAAAACATGGTACTTGTGCACGATGACTTAGATATTGCTCTTGGAGAATTTAAAATACAGGTTGGAAAATCTCCAAATGGTCATAACGGAGTTAAAAGTGTAGAAGACAGACTCGGGACAAACAACTTTAAAAGGGTGAGAATAGGGGTGGAGAACAGGCAAGAAAAAAGCATTAAGGGAGAGGATTATGTTCTAATGAAGTTTACGAAAGAAGAAAAAATAATTCTGGATGAAACCATTCAACAAGCCATACAAGGAATCCTTGTAGACATTATTTGGTAACTTTTACACTTGTATATTTACTCTCAAACAATTCTTGTAGTGTATGCGTTTTTAACTGCCTATCTTGTGGTAGAACAACTCCAACACTATCTTCATCTACAACCAAAGCAATATTCACAACTTTGTCGCCCTCGTCTAAGAGAAATATTAAGGTCCCAATATTAAGAACACTCTCTTGAGTTACATCTAACTCCTTTAATAGGGCATTTGCGTTAAAATAACCGTACAGGAGCTCAGGATACTCTAATTTAGTCCAGTAATCTCTTTCTTTTACAGTATTTCTTAAAACTCCCTCAATTGGAGAGGAAATATTAAAATAAGCCTGAGAAAGTAACCTGTAAGAATTAAAACCACCAAACATATATTGTATAGAACCAGTATCAAAGGAGGCCAATTTCCCACTCTCAGAAATATCTTTAACTTCCTTTGTTAATTTCTTAAGATCGATATCAACAATATTATCTATCCCATCATTATCTATATCCATATCCTTTTTGTCGTTTAACCCGTCCATATCTACATCGTAGTTTGCTTTACCATTATTGTCGTACATATAACTCTTGTTGTAGGTTTGAGTACTGAAAAAAACTGTTACAAAAAGAAATACTGCAGAAGCAGAGACGAAAAAATATTTAAGAACATCAAAGAAAATATTCTTTAGAAAAAATTTCTTGTAAATATGTATGAAGAAAAGTGAACAGAGAACCAATTCTATGGCGAAATCTGGGAGTAGGAAGTACTGTTGGAAGAGATTTGGAATCATGAAAGAGGACAGTATAGTAAACTTAAAAGTTGAGATTGGGTATAACAACATGATTCCTCCAACTAAGGTATCTGCAAGGAAATGTATCATTGTAGCTATGAGGAAGGTATTTAGAATGACATCCATTAAATCATGATGAAGTACAGCCGAAGTTTTCTTGTTAACTATTCTGTCAAATATATATACATTGAGCTTTAGTAGTAACCATAATCCGAGATAGAAAAGAGGTGCGTGGGTAAAGTAGTTGTGATGGGAAAACTGTGGGATGGAAAACATTGGAAGTATGAGCAAATCAATATCTGGAAGAATACCAAAAAATATTGCCAAGATACTAACTAGTAATTGTTCATGGAATTTTAAATGAGAAATCTTTTTTTTCTGAATAATCTCATTTGCAAGGTACGATATTGGGCCGTGTGCTAAGAACATATATCTTTAATATTCATATTATCTTTTCAATTATACATATTCTTGTTTGATTGATAAAATATGGCGTGGAAAATATTACAAAAGGGTTAAGTAAAAACTTAGAAGAGATAAAGGAAGAGGTTTTAAGGACTAAAAAAGTGTCTGGTATAGAACCATACCTTTTGGAATTCTCTGCAGAACTTCTCGGGAATATATTAAATAAAAAAGTTTTTCTTCGAGATAGTGGGGATAATCTGCAAAAGAGACTCTTCACAATTAAAAAAGGAGACATATTTAATATCTCTAATCTTCTTGATTTGGGATATACCCGTGTAGAGAGAGTTTGGTGTGAGGGAGAGATATCTATTCTTGGAGATGTTGTTGTTGTATGGCCATTTAGTACAAATAATGTTCTGCGAATTAGTCTCTTGGGAGAAAAGATTGAAGAGATGGCAGTAGTAGATTCTCAAACGAGAAAAAAGATTAAAGATGTAAATGAAAGAGTATTTGTCTCTGAAGGCTCAAAGATATATCTAGGAAATGAAGATGCTAGCGATGAGGAGATTATAGATATTGTCCCAAGAGTAAGTGAGGAAGAGTATGTAGATTTAGAATTGCGAAGTATTCCTGGTATTGAAAATTTTTCCAATCCTAAGGCATTAAAAGAGATTCTTAAAAATTTCAGAAGTAGGAAATTTAAAATATGGTATATCACAGATAAGAGAGAAAGAATTGAGAAATTAGTTCAAAAGGATATTCTTGAGATGATAGATCAAGTGTTTACCGAACAAAGGAAGATCTCCACCAGAGGTTTTGTATCTCAAAGAAACGAGGTAGTAGTACTGACAGATTTGGAAGTACTTGGAGAGATAGATCTTTCTAATTTTGAGAAAGTAAACAAAGGTTTAGATCCAAATAGTATAGAAATATTGAAAAAAGTTACTCCTGGGGAATATCTTGTCCATGAGGATCATGGGATTGGGAAATTTGTAGGAGTTGTTGAAAGAGAGAAAGGCTTTTACATTGAAATATCTTACGCAGGGGAGGATAAATTGTATGTACCTCTTAGTGCATCAGAGAAATTAACAAAATATATTGGAGCTGGAAAAGGCAAACCTATTCTTACAGGTCTAAACAGTGGGAGCTGGAAGAGAATTTCTCAAAAAGCATCTGAGAGAGCAGAAGAAATAGCCAAAGAGCTTCTCATGTTGTATGCAATGAGGGAAACTGCACAGTCTGTATTTACTCTCGAGGATGAAGATAGGGAAAGCTTTAAAACTTTCGTTGAGCAGTTTGAATACACAGATACAGATGACCAGATACTAGCAACTGAACAGATTGAACAAGATTTCAAAAGGGGAAGACCTATGGACAGACTGCTTGTAGGGGATGTCGGTTTTGGAAAGACAGAGATAGCTATGAGGGCAATGTTTCCGGTAGTAAACAGTGGGTTTCAGGTAGCATTTCTTGCACCTACAACAATTCTTGTACAACAACACTTAACGGTTCTAAGGGAGAGATTTAAGAATTATCCATTTAATATTCAGAGCCTTTCTAGGTTTTCAACAGAAGCAGACAAAAAGAGAGTTTTGCATGGATTAAAAAATGGTGTAGTAGACATAGTAGTTGGTACACATTCTCTCCTTTCGGATGATGTTCAATTTAAAAACCTAGGACTTCTTGTAGTGGATGAAGAGCAGAAATTTGGTGTTAAACAGAAAGAAAAAATTAAAGGGATGAGAATCAACAGTAATGTACTCTCTTTAACCGCAACCCCAATTCCAAGAACTCTTAATATGGCTCTTATGGGTGTGCGAGATATCTCTGTCTTGGCAGTACCTCCAAGTGGAAGAAAGGATATTGTGAACAGTTTTGAACATTTTAATTGGGATAGTATTGTTAATGCAATCCAAAAGGAAATGGACAGAGGAGGTCAGGTATATTTCTTGCACAACAGGATAGGCAATATTCTTTCGATTCAAAAGAAGTTACAAGAACTGTTCCCAAAAGCAGTGGTAGATGTGGTACACGGACAAATGGGAAGTAAATATCTTTCTTCAAGAATGTCGGATTTTGTATCTAAAAAAACAGATATTCTTCTGTGTACTACGATTATTGAAAATGGTTTGGACATACCAAATGCAAACACTCTTATAGTTGATGATGCCTCAAAATTAGGACTTTCGCAAATGTACCAAATCAGAGGAAGAGTAGGAAGATCCCTTGAGCAGGCATATGCATATTTCTTCTTTGATACCTTAAGTGAGAACGCTATCTTAAGGCTTGATGCTCTGCGGGATTCTCAAAGTTTAGGCTCAGGATTCTTACTTTCAAACAGAGATTTGGAAATTAGAGGAGCAGGAGATATTCTGGGAAAGAATCAATCAGGAACTATCAACTCAGTTGGGTACGGTTTGTATACACAAATGCTTTCAGGGGCAATTGAAAAAATAAAAGCAAGGGGGTAGGAGATAATCCTTTCGTAGTGAGCCTTCTTTGAGCAAATATTTTTCACTTGTGTACCTATATATATTTACTCTAGTATATACCATGTCTTCAGTCCTCTACCGAAAATACCGTGCCCAAGATTTTGACCAGCTCATAGGGCAGGGACATATTACTAAATTGCTTAAAAATGCAGTTAAAACAAACCAGATATCTCAAGCATACCTTTTTGTTGGCTCTCGTGGTACTGGGAAGACCAGTGCAGCAAGAATACTCGCAAAAGCAGTAAATTGTCTCCATCCAAAAGAAGATGGAAATCCCTGTAATGAGTGTGAGGTATGTGTTGGTATAACTACAGGTAGATTGATGGATTTAATAGAGATAGATGCAGCATCAAACAGAGGAATTGACCAGATTAGAGAATTAAAGGAGAAGATAGAGTATTCACCAACAGACAGTAAGTACAAGGTTTATGTCATAGATGAAGTACATATGCTCACCACAGAGGCGTTCAATGCCCTTTTAAAGACTTTAGAGGAGCCTCCTGCCCATGTTATATTTATCCTTGCAACTACAGATGTACACAAGCTTCCTCCTACGATTCTTTCGAGATGCCAGAGATATGACTTTAGACTTGGTACAAACGAGGAGATAGAGAAACTTCTAAAGGATGTTGCAGTGAAGGAAGACATAAAGATTGCAAAAGAAGCAATAGATATACTTGTCCAAAATGCCAAGGGTAGTTACAGAGATGCTCTTTCTCTTCTGGATGTTGTCTACAGTGGAAGAGGAGAGGGAATTAAAAATATCTCCGAGAGAGATGTAAGAGATATCCTCGGTCTTCCAGATTTTGACTTGGTAATATCTCTTCTGAAAAACTTAATTGAAGGAAGTGGAAAGAGATCACTAGAGGTAATTGAAGATTTAGAAAAGAAGGGTGTTAATCTAGCACAATTTACAACTTATGCATTGGAAATATTGCGGAATATACTGGTAGAGAAGATAAAAGGAAAGGTCTCCAAAGAGTATGCTTTTGCCAAGGATACAGATTTGAAGACTCTTCACAAATTAATTAATCTGTTTCTGGATGCAGAGAACAAGATTAAATATTCTAGTAACCAAGGGCTAGTATTAGAAATGATAATTCCAGAAATGATTAAGGTAGATAGTGAGGAAATCAAGATTGTAAATATAGATGTAAAGAATAAGATACAGACAACAGAAGAGCAAAAGGAGACAACGGAAGAATCTGAGGAGGAGGAAGAAGAAGACAATGTTACGGATGAAAGTATCTCTGTGGAGGATGTAAGAGCAAGGTGGGAAAAATTTGTAAATGAAGTTAAACCTTTTAATGGTCATTTGTATGCATTCCTAGGTGGTGCTAGAGTTATTAGTTTTGATGAGAACACTCTTCTTTTGGAAGTTCCGTTTGCTTTCCACAAAGACAGAATAGAGATTCCAAGAAGTAGGGACATAATATCTACAACCTTCCATAAGGTATATGGTGTCAACTGCAAGATAGTGTGTAATGTTAATAAGGATGTAAAACCAAAGAGAAAATCTGAAGCAGAATTTGTACTTCGGAATCTGCCCCCTGCTCCTCCTAAAAAAGAAGCAGCCCGAAGTAGAAATATGAAGAAAGAGGTCGAAGCTATCTTTGAGGGTATGTAGTGTCTAACTTCCCAAATTGAGGTATAATATCAATATATATTTAATATTTTCATTACATTACAATGATAAATCCCGTTGAATTACTTAGAATGCAAAATGAAGCTAAAAAGATGCAAAAGAAACTCCGAGAGAGAAGAATTACAGGTGAATCCAAGGATGGATTAGTTAAGCTCTATATGAATGCTGCACAAGAATTAGAAGATCTTCGTATAGATGACCAATTACTTTCACCAGATATGTCAGATGAGCTTAGAAAGTACTTTAAAGATGCATTTAAGGATTACCAGAAGAAGCTTCAGAAGGAGATGGTTGCTGATATGGACTTAAGTCAATTAAAGAACATGTTAGGATAATATGTCTGTACTTCCAAAATCCGTAGAACAAGTTATAGATGAGTTCAGTAAACTACCAGGAATTGGTCCTAAGTCAGCATCAAGAATGGTTTATCATTTTTTAAGATCTCCAAACAAAGATGCTACTAAATTGGCGAAAGCTTTGACTCAGATGGATTTGGAAGTAAAAAATTGTAGTAAATGTTTTAACGTTTCAGATAAAGATATCTGTGATATCTGTTCCAGTAAGATAAGAAAAACAAACAAACTGTGTGTAGTAGAGGAGCCTTTAGATGTTGTGGCTTTTGAGAATTCCGCGGTATATGATGGTTTTTACTTTGTTTTAGGTGGAGTTATATCTCCTGCAGATGGTATAGGGGCAGATGAGATTAGATTTACAGAATTAAAGGATAGGGTGGATGAACTTTTAAAAGAGAATGATACTGTAGAAGTAATCGTAGCAACTAACCCTAATCTAGAGGGAGAGGCTACATCCAACTATATTTTAGATTTGTTTAAGAATTTACTAAAAGAGGGTAAAATAAAGATATCTAGGTTAGCAATGGGTCTCCCAACAGGTGCTGATTTAGAATATGCAGATAGATTAACATTAAAGAGAGCGCTGGAAGGAAGGAGAGATATTTGATGAAACTTTACAGTACACTAGATAGAAAAGTAGTAGATATTGTCCCCATAAAGGAAGGACAAATTTCCATGTATAACTGTGGACCCACGGTCTACTATCGTATGCATCTTGGAAACATTCGTGCATATGTAAGCTGGGATATTCTTCACAGGGCATTACTGCATCTTGGGTATGATGTAAAAAGAGTTATGAATTTTACAGATGTAGGGCACATGACCCACGATGAAGATTTTGGTGAAGACAAGATGGATATAGAAGCAAAGAAAGAAGGACTACAAGCAATAGATATCGCAAATAAATATATAAATACTGTCTTGGAAGATTTTAAAGCCTTGAATATCCTTACTCCAAATGGAGAAATAATTGAAGAGAATTTGGATTTTAATGATGTTGAAAAACATGGTTGGATGAGAGCAACAGCACATATTGCTGAAATAATAGAAACTATCAAAAAGATAGAATTGAACGGATATACGTATGAAACGGAGAATGCACTGTATTTCGATGTAACTAAAATTCCAGATTACACAATCTTTACTGGTCAGAAATTGGAAGATAAAAAGATTGGAGATAGAGAAGAGGTTGTTGTAGATCCAAATAAAAAGAATCCAGCAGATTTTGTTCTGTGGATGAAAAAAGTTGGGAAATACGAAAACCACGAGATGTTGTGGAACTCTCCATGGGGGGACGGTTTTCCTGGTTGGCACATAGAGTGTTCTGCCATGGGTACAAAGGCCTTGGGAGAGAATTTTGATATCCATACAGGAGGTGTAGACCATATTCCAGTGCACCATACAAATGAAAGAGCACAAAATATTGGTGCCTTTGGGCATGGCGTAGTTAAATATTGGGTGCACAATGAATGGGTAGTAAACAAAGATGATGCAAAACTATCAAAGAGTGATAAAAATGCAGACACATTACTAGAGATCGTAGAAAAAGGATTTGATCCCTTAGATATTAGATATCTGTTCGCATCTGTGAATTACCATACCAAGCTTGCATTCTCTACAGAAGCACTAGTTGGTGCTCGAAATGCAAGATTAAATATTAGCAAGAGAGTAAAAGAGCTCGGAACTGAGAGAGGAAATCTCTTAGATGGATATATTCAGAGATTTAAGGATGCTTTGGAGAATAATCTAAACATGTCCGAGGTATTGTCCATACTAAATGAACTACTCAAATCTTCCCATAAGAAAGAAGATATCCTAGCGACTGTTTTGGACTTTGACAAAGTATTGGGATTAGGTTTAGACAAGATTGAAGATACAAAGGTAGATTTGGGGGAAGATATTGAGGAATATGCAAAGCTAAGAGATGAGGCTAGAGCAAATAAAGACTATGCTAAAGCAGATGAATACAGAAAGAAGATAGAGGATGCTGGGTATATAGTTTTAGATACGCCACAGGGTACTAAATATCAAAAAAAGTAGATGATACAAAATACTGTCACTATACAATTAGATGAAATTCAAAGAGAGAATGCAGAGGAGATATTGGAGGCATACGGATGGAAAGAGGAGTATGTAAATAATCCATATGCCAAGTTTAGAATGAAAAGCCCACAATCTTCCAATGTAATTCTTTACACTAGTGGTAAATTAGTATTTCAAGGGAGCGAAGATTTTACAAGTATCATAACGGCGATAAAGAACAACAGAGAAGATGAAAGTGACATTATTCCACATCTTGGTGTAGATGAAGTAGGAAAGGGAGACTACTTTGGACCTCTTGTTGTAGTTGCATGTTTTTTGGATGAAGAATTTTTAGAAAAAATCTCGAGTATTGGAATAGGTGATTCAAAGAAATTTTCGGACTCAAAAATTATGGAGATGTATAACCTTGTTAAAGATTATCCATACTTCTACATTTCAATCGTACATCCGAAAGAGTATGCTCAACTCTACAAGGAGAGTAAGAATGCCTCAATACTACTTGCCAGACAGCACTCTAAAGTCATAGAAATGGGACTAGGAGACCTCAAATCAAAGAATATAGAGTGTGGTAGAGTAGTCATAGATCAATTCTCTAGTAGAAAAGCTAGAATACTCAATGAGTTAGGTAATTACGGTAAAGAAATTGAATTAATACAATTCCATAAAGGAGAGTCAGATATGGCAGTAGCATGTGCTTCTGTTATGGCAAGGGGAATATTTTTAGAAGAAATGGAGAAGATGAGAAAGAAGTATAATTTCAATTTTCCAAAAGGAGCATCGGATGTCATAGATAAAGGTCAGGAATTTGTTAAGAAGTTCGGTGTTGAAGAATTAGGTAATGTAGCAAAAATATCTTTCAAAACAACAGCTAAAGTTTTACAGATTAAACTTTAGATTTTTTTCTATCTTCTTTCAAAGATTTGAAGAGTGCGAATCCAAGTGTAAATATTACTACACCTGTTACTAAGGAGAAGTAGAAGCTACTCTGCTGTATTTCCTTGGTTATACTGTTCTCATCTATACCATTGTAGAAGAGCCCTAGGACGGTTCTAGGGTATATTAAGTCAGATATATGCCACTCATCTATAACAATTGTTTCCTCGATGATGTCATTTGGATAGAGTTTTTGCCTATCTTGATTTATTTTGTAATATTTAGGAGTGTATTTCCCTTTATTGTTGTAGACCTGTATTTCCCCATCCGGTACTAGGACATAGTTTGTTATATTTTGGTAAATATATTTAACTTTAGTATCCCTGATAAACGGTATCCCTTTGTCTACAATCTCCATACTAATCTGTGCGAATTCAGAAGTTATACCTTTTACATCTCCTTGTTCAACAACATGTAGTACTACCAAGTGTGAAAGGTTATCTACTGCACCAACGGAATTTTGTGGATTAATGAAACCAGCATCATTTGTTTGTTTAAGGATAATTAGATTAAAATATGTTCCAAGTGGAAGATTCGAAGGTACTACAATTTGGTAACTTAAACTAATGGTTGCATCAGGTTCTACTCTAAAGGTGTCTATATCTGTCTTAACGAACAAGTATGTATTTTCTGTTAGGATACTACTTGTTTTAGGGTTGTATCCTACGACAGTAGGGAGTATATATACCTCTTTATTTGTTGTATTTGTAAAGAGGATTTTAGAGTCAAAAGTATCTCCTGAACTTAGCATGGATTGGGTTATAGCAGGTGCAAGAGAATTAGCATTAACATGAGTTAATGGAAGGAAGAATAGTATGGAAAGGAATCCAATTGTAAATATTTTTTTGATTTTCACCTTGCTTACTTAGGTAGTGGTTTATACTCTGCTTTCTTTTTCTTAGCAGTTTTTACAATTATGACAAGGAGTGCGATGATTAGCAAGACAGCTACTATATATCTCCATGGAAGTATCCAGAAAGATGTATCTGCAGTTAGAGGAGCAAAACCTGGTTGGAATGTACGGTATGTTGCAACGAGTTTTGCATCAATGGGTCCTAGCACAATCTGTTTGTCATTTGTTAAGAATTTTCCAAAATCCCATGTACTTTCATAGTTCCCTGTGTTTTCCCTCATTATACTTTGCGTGTTTTCATTGAATGGGATTCTTGCAATTTCTTTGTCGAATATATTAGTTAATACAATTTCTCCAATTGGGGAGATATGTGTATCGCCAAGATTTTTAATTCTTGTTGTGAATATTACATTAGGAAATTCATAGAAATTTTTATCTGTAGTGAAACTCAAAAGTTCTGCATTCTCGACAAAATCCTTACCTACTTTTATTAGTATAGGTGTTCCTGAGTTTAGTGTTGTAAGGGTTGCAGTTCCTAATGAACCTCCATTTCCACTTTGTGAGAGGAAGGCAATGATTACATTGTATTCACCTTTTGTAGCATCTTTTGGTACTACAATATCGTAATATATTTTTTCATTTCTGTTCGGAACAAGTTCGACCTCTTTTCGATCCACTGTAATCCAAGAAGCTGCAGAGTAGAGGTTTTTAGCCTCTTCTTCCTTGGAAAGGAAAATTGCTGTTCCTGGCTGATTCTCTATTTGTCGGAAACCCGTTACGAGAACATCATATGTGGTAGTTGTATTGGAAAGATTCCACACTACTATTTCACCGTGATATTTATCACCCGGTTGAAGATTTAGAATCTCTGATACTGGGGCTGTTCCTATAGATAGAGGAGCAGCATATGAATAGGAAGGATTAAAAATACAAAAAGAAAAGAGTGAAAAAAGGACTAATGCAACAAAATACATTTTATTTTTAAAAAATGGGGCAGAATATATATTTAGTTTCTTCATTTTTATTCTAGTAATATCCACCACACACAAAGGTTACGCTCTCTTGGTAGCTTCCTGCTTGTGCACTTGAGGCTGCTCTTGCACCGTATGTAACAGTAGAAGACTCTCCTGAAGACTGGTTCGCATTCTGGTAAAGAATCAACTGTGCTCCAGCTGGAGCTCTGTCAAGTGCACCGAAAGTACCTGGAGAAGCATCACTAAAGTCTGCAACAACAGTAGCTGCACCAGCAGCATCAGGATCAGAAAGAGTCATACCAAATCCTTCAGAATCAACACCAGTTAGCACGATCGTTGCACTACCAGTTGAAGCTAAAAGATCAGTAGTTGCGGTTGATTTATACAGTCCAGCATCTGTGGAGCCATCTCCTTCACCATATGCAGCCCAGTAATATCCAGCAGTTGTTGTTGATGTGCTTGTTGTAATTGTATGTGTTCCAGTGGCATATGAACCTCCTGGATAGAGTGAACCAAGGTTTACAGTATTTGAACTAATTGAACAGTTAACCGAAGGCACAGAAGATACTGTAGCAGATACAACAACTGTATCATTAGCTATGAGGTATACTTTAAAAGTACTAGAGTCAATAGTTGCTCCACTCTTTGCTTCTACTGTTATTTCATGTTCTCCAGCTGTATCATCAGTTCCAATTACACCAGCTGTACTTCCGTTTGCTAGTTTAACACCATATGTAGTCCCTGCTGTTAAGGCTCCAACATTTGTTATTGTTATAGTATCAACAGTGCCAGCACCACTACCTTTAACACAAGTAGCAGCTAAAGTTCCAGAGGATGGTAGCGCAACATCTATATCCCAGTTTGTTCCAGTTTCATCGGCTGGAGAACTATCTACCGCAGTTACTGTAAGGGCACCAGCTGTTCTACACCACATTCCATCATCTGCATCAGGGAAATAAAGTGTAATTGTTCCAGCAGCTGGAATAGTTTGACCAGTATCAATTGCTAAAACAATCTCTAAAGTTTCTGCAGAACCAGCTACATTTGCTTCAATTCTACTTAAGTAAAGGTAGACTGCAGTTAAAGCACCAGCATTGGATTTAAAGGAAGGAAAGATGAAAAGCGAAAGAGAACAGAATAGGGCAATCGCTATAACAAATCTTCGTATATTAGATTTTTTCATCCTTGGCAGTCAAGATTAAATTGATTTCACTACACATATTAGATTACATTAATATATTCTTTCATGTCAAGTGGGTTAAATAGGGAAAAATCTCAGATAAATGATTTTGATATGATATTTTTATTCTAGTAATATCCACCACACACAAAGGTTACGCTCTCTTGGTAGCTTCCTGCTTGTGCACTTGAGGCTGCTCTTGCACCGTATGTAACAGTAGAAGACTCTCCTGAAGACTGGTTCGCATTCTGGTAAAGAATCAACTGTGCTCCAGCTGGAGCTCTGTCAAGTGCACCGAAAGTACCTGGAGAAGCATCACTAAAGTCTGCAACAACAGTAGCTGCACCAGCAGCATCAGGATCAGAAAGAGTCATACCAAATCCTTCAGAATCAACACCAGTTAGCACGATCGTTGCACTACCAGTTGAAGCTAAAAGATCAGTAGTTGCGGTTGATTTATACAGTCCAGCATCTGTGGAGCCATCTCCTTCACCATATGCAGCCCAGTAATATCCAGCAGTTGTTGTTGATGTGCTTGTTGTAATTGTATGTGTTCCAGTGGCATATGAACCTCCTGGATAGAGTGAACCAAGGTTTACAGTATTTGAACTAATTGAACAGTTAACCGAAGGCACAGAAGATACTGTAGCAGATACAACAACTGTATCATTAGCTATGAGGTATACTTTAAAAGTACTAGAGTCAATAGTTGCTCCACTCTTTGCTTCTACTGTTATTTCATGTTCTCCAGCTGTATCATCAGTTCCAATTACACCAGCTGTACTTCCGTTTGCTAGTTTAACACCATATGTAGTCCCTGCTGTTAAGGCTCCAACATTTGTTATTGTTATAGTATCAACAGTGCCAGCACCACTACCTTTAACACAAGTAGCAGCTAAAGTTCCAGAGGATGGTAGCGCAACATCTATATCCCAGTTTGTTCCAGTTTCATCGGCTGGAGAACTATCTACCGCAGTTACTGTAAGGGCACCAGCTGTTCTACACCACATTCCATCATCTGCATCAGGGAAATAAAGTGTAATTGTTCCAGCAGCTGGAATAGTTTGACCAGTATCAATTGCTAAAACAATCTCTAAAGTTTCTGCAGAACCAGCTACATTTGCTTCAATTCTACTTAAGTAAAGGTAGACTGCAGTTAAAGCACCAGCATTGGATTTAAAGGAAGGAAAGATGAAAAGCGAAAGAGAACAGAATAAGACAATTGCTAAAACAAACTTGAATATGCTAGGTTTTCTCATTATTTGCAGTTAAACTGAATTAGTCTTCTATACGTATCAGATTACATTAATATATTCTTTCATGTCAAGGGATAATTAAGTGGCCTCTAGTATAATGGGACTAAAACAAAATATATCTCTTCTGAATAGTCTGAGGCAGGGGTTATTCCTACCCCAGCCCTAGCTTTTAGGTATATTCCAGTTCTTCCAGCTTTGATGGGGCCATCTCCAGAATACATCTTGTTTGCAGTAGTAGAAACTCCTCCTACACGATTTATATTTCCAGAATAATCGGATGTAGCTGTAAGTGTACCATAGTAGGGAGATGAATCATCGTAATCTATATAGTAACTTTGAAGTCCAAACCCTTCGGCTCCTGTGACATCTAAATTTTCTGTGCTTGATGTTATGGTTTGTGTAGTAGTTGCACTGTGGAGTCCACCATATTTTCCAAAGACAATAACAGATACTCCTCCTGTAGCACTACTATCTATATCTAACCAAGCGAGACTTGTTGCCGTGGTTGTTGCAGCTCCTGCTATTAGGGCTGTACCACTAGAAAAACTTACTGAGTAGGGTGGAGTACTTTCTGTAGTGATTCCTGTTGATATTGCAATATCTATATCAAAGAAAATGCTTCCAGTTGATGTAGTAGCATTGGCAGCAATACTGTAATCTGATTCTGTAAAATCTCCATGTAGAGCTGTTAGTCTAATGTAGTATTGAGTGTTTGCAGATAGCCCTTGTATATTGAATACCTCAGTTTCCCATACTGATTCTGTTCTGTAATCGTTAATATTATGGTTTGCATAACTCTCAGGTCTAAATGTAGAACCGTCTATATATTGTATATTGTTTACGAAATTGTCCGTTGATATCTGTACACCGTATAGGGTATCTGAAGGATTGGAGCTCGCAGATATCTCAAATCTTGCTTTGTCGTAACAGCCCCCAGTTCCACATATGGCTACCATACCTCCATCTAGTAATTCCTGTGGTCCGGATGTACAAGCTGTAGAACCATTTGTTGTAGTCTCGAAGCATTGTAGCGTAGGTTGTGCTGCTAGAAATG
The DNA here is from genome assembly GCA_035377085.1 of Candidatus Dojkabacteria bacterium. GTDB lineage: Bacteria > Patescibacteriota > Dojkabacteria > SC72 > SC72 > JAKPKF01. The sequence continues at coordinate 14,757 of DAOSSC010000003.1, read as the reverse complement.
CTGCAGATGGATCTTGGTAAAGTCTGTAATTAGTAGAGTAATTTCTAGGATCTGCGGATACCTTTCCAAGACTACTAATTACACTGTAGTTCGTAGAATCTCCAAGTCCGCCACCTGTTGCAGTCTTTGCTCCCACTATCTTGTAATTAGTAGAATCTAGATCTTCTGCGAAAACATATACAGTAGAACTAAGGACTATTATTAGTAGTAAAGATACTGTTTTAAAAATATTGGCAGATTTCATACTTTAATGATATTGTAAATTAGTTTAATTAGTCAATTTTGTATGAAAGAAGCAGTTGTATCTGTAAAAAATCTTAGTAAAACATTTAGAATATTTAAAAGTAAGGGTATTTCCAGTCTGTTTAACAGAAAGTATGAGGATATTAAAGCGGTAAACGATATCTCTTTTGAAGTATACAAGGAAGAATTTGTAGGCTTTATCGGCCAAAATGGTGCAGGTAAGACAACCACACTAAAGTGTCTAACTGGTTTACTTACTGCAGATAGTGGAGAGGTAGAAGTTCTAGGGTTTAATCCCAAGAAAAGGAAGCATGAATTTCTTTCAAGAATTTCTTTGGTTATGGGTAATAAATCTCAGCTGTGGTGGGAGTTACCAGCTATTGAAACTTTCAAATTAAACAAAGAGATTTACGAAGTAAGTGATGAAAAGTTTGAAGAGATTGTTTTAGAAATGGTGACGCTTTTGGGGATAGAAGAAGTGGTAAACATTCCGGTTAGAAAACTTTCTCTTGGAGAGCGTATGAAGTGTGAAATAGTGGCATCACTTATCCATACTCCAGAGCTTCTTTTTTTGGATGAACCAACATTAGGGTTAGATGTAGTATCTCAGCAGAGATTAAGAGATTTCCTGCGAGAGTACAACAAGAGGTACAAAGCAAGTATTGTTCTAACAAGTCATAATATGGAGGATATTAAGGATTTGTGTAAGAGGGTCATAATTATAGATAGGGGTAAAAAGATTTATGATGGTAAGATAGATGATTTAGCTAGAAATTTTGTAAAAAACAAAGAGATTGTATTTACACTTTCCTCTGTGGCGACACATAAAGAGATAGAGGAAGTAGGGGAAATAGTGGAGTTTTCTGGATTATCTGGAATAATTTCTGTACCAAGAGAGAATGTAGCATCTGCTTCTTCTAAATTGCTCAATACTTTTCAAGTAGAGGATTTAAATATACAGGAACCGAGTTTAGAATATATAGTTAAGGAATTATTTGAGGGGAGATATAAGGTTTAGAGTAAATATCTGATATAATCTCTATGTTTTGGAGAGGTGTCAGAGTGGTCGAATGAGACGGTCTTGAAAACCGTTGTACAGGTTTCTGTACCGTGGGTTCGAATCCCGCCCTCTCCGTTTTAATACAAATATATGGAACAAAATACAAAAACAATTAAAAATATCTACAAACCAAAGGATAGAGATGGGGGCTTTCCTGCAGGAATGCCATATTACAAGAAAAGAATATATGAGATGATTCCAGGTCTATTTGTCTGGGTGCTTTTACTTCTTCCTTTAATTTTCGCAATATTTAAATGGGAGGAAGCATTAGTTATATACATTGCATATCTAGTTACATATTGGGCATACAGAACTGTAAAGTTTGTTGTTGGAGGATACATAGGTGTTAGGAGAATGAAAAGAGATATATCCACAAATTGGATGAAAAAGATTAAAGAAGTAAATGAGGCAAGATTCAATGAATTAAGATATGTGTACCTCTGTCCTGTGTATTCCGAAAGTCTAGATATTTTAATTCCATCTTTTGAAAGTTGGGTTAATAGTGATGTAGGTGCAAAAAAAATAGATGTGGTAATGGCAATGGAAGAAAGTAAGAAAGATTTACAGATTGAAAACTTTAAAAAATTGAAAGAGAAGTTTGGTAACAAGTTTGGTAGTATGCAGTATTACATTCATCCTGCTGGAATTCCAGGAGAAATTGCTGGAGTAAAGGGGGCAAATATTAATTGGGCTGCAAGACATTTTGTAAAAGACCTGGAGAAAAAAGGAAAAGACATTGGTAACTATTTGTTAGCTACATGTGATTCTGACCAAAGAGTACATCCTAAATATCTCTCTGCGATTACATACAAATATCTTACAGTTCCAAACCCAGATCTTGGATACTATGCTTCAGCAGTACATACATTTAACAACAATATATGGAATGTCCCATCCATAATTAGAACTCAGTCAAATATGCTGACTTTAGTTATTCTTCATCTTTGGGTTTTGACAAAGAACTTGAAAGTTCCATTTAGTAGAGAGTCAATAAATGTAAGGGAAACATTTTCTTCCTATGTTGTTAACCTTAAAACATTGAAAGATATAGAGTATTGGGATCCAGAAATTCCAAATGATGATACAGCATTTTTCTGGAATACAATGGTTAGATCCAAAGGTTTAGCAAAGAGTTACGAAGTATATATACCTACATATAATGATGCGGTTGAAAATGAGACATATTTTAAATCCCATGTTTCTTTTTACAAACAACAGTACAGATGGGGATGGGGTATTTTTACTCTACCAATATCCATGGCGGCACTTTCTCAAGACAAAGAAAATTTTCCAGCACACAGAAAATTTGCTCTTTTAAAAACCATGTTTGAATATTTATGGTTTTTAACAGTAGTTTTTGTTTTAACATTTGGTCTTTCTATCATGGGATGGGTTAATCCAGGTTTTCAATATACTGGATTTGCATACAATCTTCCTCGTCTTCTAAGTTATGTATTTACTGCTATTATGCTCTCGAATATTGCTGTAGTCATATACAGAAGGCAGATTACTCCTGTGCCAAAAGGTTGGAAATGGTGGAGACATCTTCTAGACTTCTTGGAAACATATCTAATAGCATTTAATATGCTTACTTTCTCTTTCATCCCTTATATCCAAGCAATGACCGAAATGATGTTTGGTAGGGGTAGGTTTAAGAGAAATTTCTATGTAACAGAGAAAGTAAAAATTAAAGAGAAGCGTTAAGAGTATTTTCATTTTGTTTTTCTAGTATATGGAGAATAATATTTTAATTCTCCAATATGTTTGTTCTATTACTTTTCTTTCTTTTTTCTTCTCCCATATTTGCTGACGATTTCAATGTTCAAGGAGATTCGGGACCTAACGAATTTTTCCAAGCAACAGCTCTAACTGTAGAAAATTTTCCACAGCAAGGAAGAATATCTTTTGACGAAAACGAGCTTCTTGGACAGGACACGACAAATATTTTAAATACACAAAGTATTTTTACGCTTGCAAATATGGGGTATACAAGAAGAATCCCCAATATTGCAGATAGGGTATATGGTCCTCCAGGAACTAAGATAGACCTTTTGTATTTTTACCAGAATAGTACTGGGCATAGTGTGGATATTAAGGAAATAGCGGTTCCTTTGAGTAGAAGTATTGTTTCAAATGGGGATATATCTAGAACTCTAAATATAGGAGGAGTGGAAAGAAATATAGAATTTCTGTTTTCAGGGAATAATCTCTCCAGAGGGGGAAAATATGTGTCTTATGATGGTTTAGGAAATATAGCAGATGGAAGGGGTGGGGGTATTCTTCTGGATAGCTGGTATATACAGAATCCTTTGACTGTAGAACTTTTGAAAGCAGAAAAAGATGTGGACATAGTTAATTTAAAAGTTAAGGTAAAAAATATTACAGAAGATGAATATTTTACTAATTTGAATTTTAAGCATAAGGAATACCAAGAGATTTTTGCTCTTCTCCCTTCAGAAGAGAAATATTTGGAATACTCTTTAGAAAATGAGGGAGATATATTGGAACCATTTACACTCGCGAATCCAAATGTAAAAGAGAGGTGTGCTGTGCTGGGAGGCAGTTACTATGAATGGGACTTTACGGACTCAATATCTGTTTTTGCGAAGCGAGAAAATGATAAATGGGTAGGTGGAGGGTATGTACAACCAGCTGTCGAGAGCATCTGTGTAAAAAGAATAGGGTATGAATTGAAGTCTGAAGAGATTCAATTAGAGTCTCGAGAGATACTGGGTGTAGCAGATGATTTAAAGGAACTTCCTCAAACAAACAGTTCATCTTTCCTTTGTTTGTTACTATTTGTTGTTCTAGATGTCTTTCTTTGGTATGCTTTTCTTAGAAGGAAAAAGAAATATGAAGATAAAAATAGTAATACCAGATTATGTTCAAAAAGTAGGTAGAATGCTTGGTAAGGAGGGATTTGCTTGCTACATTGTAGGTGGGGCCATACGAGATTTAGTAATGGGAAAAATCCCACATGACTACGACCTGGCTACAGATGCACTTCCAGATGAGATGTTAAATATCTTTCCTAAATCAGTATCCATAGGAGCCAAATTTGGAACGGTTATGGCACTTGTACAAGATGGTAAGGGAGAAACTCACGAAGTAGAGGTTACAACCTTTAGAAGTGAGTCTAATTATGTAGATGGTAGATGGCCAACAAGTGTTAAATTTGTTGAAGATATTGACCAAGACTTGGGAAGGAGAGATTTCACCTTTAATGCGATGGCCATAAATCTTGCAGATGTAGAACTAGATGGAATGGAAATTGAAAAGGAAGTAGAGATATATGATCCATTTAATGGACTTGGAGATATAAAGGGAACATTAATTAGGGCAGTAGGGACTCCTTTGGAAAGATTCAAAGAGGATGGTTTGCGAGGTTTCAAAGCATGCAGATTGGCTGCGCAATTAAACTTCGAGATAGATGAGGAAACATTCAAAGCAATTAAAGAATCTCTTCCTATTGCTTCTCAGGTTTCTATGGAGAGAATAAGGGATGAGTTTATGAAGATGCTTCTAAATTCGTCTAAACCATCTATTGGAATAGAACTAATGAGACAGACTGGTCTTCTAAATATATTTATGCCCGAACTTCTAGAAGGTGTAGGTGTAGAACAGAAGTATTACCATAGTGACGATGTGTACTGGCACAGTCTTAGGACATGTGACAGTGCAGAGGATTCTGTAAAACTGGCAGCTCTTCTCCATGATATTGGTAAACCAAGGACGAATATGGGTAATGGTCATTTCTATGGTCATGATTCTGTTGGTGCGGACATGGCAGAGGTAATAATGAAGAGAATGAAATTTCCTCAAAGTGAGATAAAGAGAGTTCTTATTTTAATCAAAAACCATATGTTCTACTATCCATATGTGACAGAAGAAATGTCTGAAGAAGATGCACAGAAGATAGAGTTGCGTGAGTGGACAGATAGTGCTGTAAGAAGATTCATACAAAGGGTAGGAATAGAGAATATTGATGAGCTCTTCAAGCTCCGTATGGCGGATGCTCAGTCAAATGCAAAGACATCTTTCAATCCAGAAGAGATAACCATATTGCAAAAAAGAATATCTGAAGTTCTACAGCAGGATATGGCATTGAAAATTACAGATTTAAAGGTAAGAGGAGAGGACCTAGTTGCAATTGGAGTTAAAGAGGGGCCTCAACTTGGTACTATATTGAGAGAATTACTAGACATAGTAATTGATGACCCTATGTTAAACACTAAAGAGAAGCTTCTAGAGAAAGCTAAACAGTTAGCAGGTATTTAATTTTTTAAAATATTAATATGCGTAGAATAGAGAAAAAAACACAGCCGTATCTTTTTGAGAAAGTTCTCTCGGGAGAGAAACAGTTCGACTTGCGTATAGCAGAGTTTGAATGTGAAGTAGGGGATATTCTACTATTGCGAGAGTGGGATCCTGAGAAAGAAGAATATACGGGAAGAGAGTTAGAAAAAGAAATTACCTTTATAGTAAAAACGAAGGATTTGAAATTTTGGAGCCAAGAGGATATAAATGAGTTAGGATTTTTGGTAATGTCTTTAAAATAATTGCTACGAATATATGCCGAACCTATATGATGAATATATAAAAGCAGTAAGTAAAAATATAATTCTAAACGGATTAAACCCTGCAGATAGATTGGATCTCTATTGTTTACTAGTAGCTAAAGATTATGCAGGTGTATATTCTTTTCTGAGGAAAAAGATTCCAGATTTATATGAGAGAATTTCTGCAAATATAAAAACTGTGTTTCTTGAAGAGTAGTTTAATTTTACATAAAACTTTACTATCAAATGACAGAAATAGATAACACAGAAATTGGAGCAAGTAGTGTTCAAGAGCCTATTCAAGAGGAGATAGAAGCACTTAATAGCTCTTCCGCCGAAATTATTGAAAAAGATGTCTCTAAAATAAACCATAAAACCATTCGGGATCGATTCGATGAATATCTTGATGGGGCAGAAATCACATCAAGACTAAGAAGAATAGTGAGTGTAGCTGGGATAGCTGGTACACTAGGAGCTTCATTAGCTGGATGTAAGAGTAATCCTGATGTGTATATGCAGGAAAATGTTTCAACAAAAGTTCCAATGGTTGAAACGATTACTGTTCCTAAAGAGACAAAAACTCCAACGGTTATTGTCCCTTTCTCAGACAGCAAGGAAACTGTTTACAAAGATATGGATTTAAACGAAGTTGAAAGATGGAAAGAATTAACTCCTGAAAAGATGGAAAAGGTAGAAAAGATAATTCAGACAACAGAAGAAACAGAGATTATTTTAATTCCAGTTCGACAAGATTATTTTTATAATCACAAAGAGAATCCTACAATATGGAAACTACCAGCAGGTTTGAATTTAGAAATTAAAGATATCTACTACTTTAAAGGGGAAGATGACAAACTTGTTAGGTTTTCAATCTTACCAAATGTGATGGCTTCAAAGAGTGTACCAATCGTTTTCCTAGATAATGGTCATATGGAAAATGAAAATTATGTGGTTGATGGGAGAAATTATGAAGAACAAAAATCAGCTAAAATTCTTTCAAGTTTCTCCTATCTTGTTGGTGAAAATGAAGTGTATCCTAACAAGACAATCAATATCTTGACTGCAATGAAGGGAATTGCAGAAAGACAAGAGAAAGATGGAAAGTTCCTTAAAGGGCAGGAATATTCATATTTAGATTTAATAAAGTTAGAAAATTTAAGTAAATTTGAAGATGGATTTACAAGTGGTAAAACTATTGTTAAGGGAGGGGGGGTGTGTGCTGGTGCAACTCTTTTATCTAATTCGTTATATGAATTAGGATTAGAGGAGAATGTTTCTTGGAATAGTATTGTTAAGGAGAAATGGGTTCATCCATCAATGTATTTTTTGGGACCTTTCAGTGTAAATGATTTTGTAACAGATGCTACAGTTCAATTATCGAACACACCAGGAGAAAGAGATTATGATTTTAAGTGGGTTCAACCTAAAGATGCATATATTAAAATAGATATCGCTATGATTCCAAATGGGCTGGAAGCACAAGATATAGATTCGTCTGTAATAGACGAGCCATCAGATGTAGAATTCATGCTAACACTTTCTTTTACTGAGATAGATCCAGGAAATCAATCACAAAAAATTGAAGACTTCATATCTGCATATCGTGAATATCGAAGCAGTGGTCATAAAAACATCTCTAAATTTTTAAGTCTGGGAGAGTATGAAAAAGAAATAAACTGGGATAATCCTACGTATCAGGTACTAATGGATTATATTTATCCAGATGAAAGAGTTGAACACTTTCAAGAGGAGATTGAAAAGGAAGAATATTTGTCTCAAATAAGAGAGCTTCGAGATGTTGTAAACGCATTACCAACTTCCTTTAGTGGTAATCTGGGTGATTATCTAAAAACGACAGAGTGGTATGAGGGAATTCCTGACAAAGAAAGTGTTGAAGCGCCTCTTCGCATGCTGAATTACACTAAGATAGAAGGTCAGCCATTACAATGTGTTGGGTTTGCAATTTTACTAGCAGGTCTTAAATATGAAGGAATAAACTTTCAGAATGTGGGAGGAGCATATTCTTTTGGTAATGGAACAACTCCTGCAGAAACGGCGACAGAGCTAATTCCGTTTGAACTCATTAGTGATGAGTATGCTCATATTGTCCCTACAGGATATGGTGGTATAGCTCTGGGCTCTAAAGACATGAGCATAGATGATTATGAAGTTGGAGATCTTTTTGTAAGAACGGATGTTGGGCCCCTATATACTAGTGGTTCATCGACTGGGGCAAATACAACATTTAAAACTGGACATATAGGTGCAATAATAGGAAAGAAAGTTGTTGACGAAGAAGTGGTTTTGTTGGTAGCGGATGCTAATAGAAAGAATGATGGCAAAATAAGAATATTTGAAGTAACAGAGCATAATTTCTATAAAATATTTGGAGAGCCAGGGATTAAAAAGTTTATCATAAGGGCAACTCCTAGGGAATAGTTGTAAAGTAGTCCTCTTTTCCTCTATCATATACATATCTTTAATTAAACTGCTCGATCATGAAAATACAATTTTGTGGCGCTGCCAAAACAGTTACAGGTTCCTGCTACTATTTAGATACAGGAGATTTTAAATTTCTTGTTGACTGTGGTGCTTTTCAGGGCCCAGATCAAGTTGAGAAACTTAACTACGAACCATTTCCGTTTGACCCTGCGGAGATAGATGCTGTCTTTCTTACTCATGCTCATTTTGATCACTGTGGGAGACTTCCTGTCCTTGTCAAACAAGGATTTAGAGGTAGGATAATATCTACACAACCAACTAGAGATCTCGCAAAAATAGTTCTTTTGGATGCTGCTAATTTACAAAAAGAAGAATATGAAAGAAATGTAGCAAGAGTAAAAGATGGAGGAAAGGTTCGTAATCCAGCATATGAAGGGAGTCAGTATGTTGAAAGAGAGCCCTTATTCACAGAGCAGGAAGTAGAAGAAGTAATGAGGCTTTTTAATGTATATCCATATGGAAACTCTGTAACCATAAATGACAAATGTGAATTTAGATTAAGAGATGCTGGACATATTCTAGGTTCCGCGTTATTAGAATTCTGGATAACTATAGAAACTGGAAGAGTTCGTAAAATTGTTTTCTCTGGAGATCTTGGACAACCAGGTGCCCGTATAGTTAGAGATCCAGATATGGTCAGAGAAGCAGATTATGTGGTTTGTGAAAGTACATACGGGAATCGAATACACAAAGATAGGAACGAAACAGTTCTAGAATTGCTCTCTGCACTTCAAACAGCACAGAAGGAGGGTGGAAATGTTTTAATACCATCCTTTGCACTAGAGCGAACACAAGAAATTCTGTATGAGATAAATCTGTTTGTAGAAAATAGATTACTTTCGGGACTTCCAGTATATATAGATAGCCCTATGGCATCAAAAGCTACACAGGTATTTAGACAATACCCAGATTTCTACGATGAGGATGCAAAAAGACTAATGGAAAAAGGAGATGATCCTTTCAATTTCCCAGGCCTTCATACTGTAGATTCAACAGAAGAATCCAAAAGATTAATAGATAAAAGAGGTGTTGTAATAATTGCTGGTAGTGGAATGTGTACTGGAGGAAGAATAGTACATCATTTAAAAAATAATATTGAAAACAGTAAAACACACATAATTATAGTAGGATACCAAGTAGCTGGGACCCTTGGAAGAAGGATTGTAGATGGAGAAAAGCGAGTTTCCATAATGGGGCAGGAGTATGAAAATAATGCTAAACTACATACTCTAGGAGGATTTTCTGCACATGCAGATGAGAGAGATTTAAGATATTGGCTAAGAAGTTTTGGACATACACCAAAAACAATATTTTTAACCCATGGAGATGAAGATATCGCGATGGAATTTGCAAGAAATATAAATGAAGAACTTCAGATAGATGTTTCTGTTCCTAATATGAATGAAATATTTGAACTTAAATAATGATGGAGAAATTTGGAGAAATAGACAAAATTTTAGAAGATATTAAAGGACTCAAAGTCCAAGGTGCTACAAATGTCTGTATAGCGACTTTTGAGGGTATGAAGTTGTATCTGGAGTTAAGCAAAACGCAAGATTTAGAGATTCTTAAAGGTGAATTCTTTGGAGTAGGTGAGCAGTTGGCAAACGCTAGACCAAACGAACCTTTGGCACGAAATGGTGTTCACTATGTTAAATACTTTTTTAAGCAGAAACATTCAGATATATCCCAAGTAAATTCCGCGAAGGAAATGTTAAAGGAACTTTGTGATGAATATCTTGGATTAATAACCATTGCAAAAAAAAATTCCATAGAGAAGTGTGCGAGATATCTTACTAACTATGACAAGGTACTTACACATTGTCATTCTTCTACCGTTGTAGATCTAATTAAAGCAATCTCAAAAGGAGACAAGAACTTTGAGGTAGTATCTACAGAAACCAGACCACTGTACCAAGGAAGAATTACCGCAAAGAATCTTATAGATGCAGGTATAAAGACTACACTAATTGCAGATAGTGCTGCAGAATCATTTGCAATAAATAGAGGAAGTGTACCCATAGATGTGGTATTTCTTGGAAGTGACCAAATTATGAAAGGTGGTTATGTAATAAATAAAATAGGAAGCTGGGGAATAGCTGTTGCTGCTCACTATGGAGGCAAACCACTGTATATTGTTAGCAATCTGCTGAAATTCGACAAAGATAGTCTTTTCTCAGATGTTGAGATAGAGATAAGGGAAGATAGAGAACTTTGGCCAGAGGCACCCAGAGGTCTAGATATGTACAATCCTGCATTTGAGATTGTTGATAATGCATTAATAACTGGGTTCGTTACAGAATTGGGAATACTTAAACCAAATGAGGTAGAAAAAGTTATCAAGGAGAACTACCCATGGCTTTTTAGTGAATAAATTAATTACTACATAAATATGTCATACTACTTAAAGAGTAAAAGTCTTGATCTAGGAGAAGATAATGACTTTAATGTTGTTCTAAACAGTGAAGATGCAAAAAGGATGGGAATACGAGAGGGAGAAACATTAATGATTGGTTTTGGGGAGATAGAACTTTATGCTGATGTGTTTGAAACAGATACTTTAGTAAAAGAGGGTGAGATAGGGTTGTACGAGGAGATATGGGAGAACTACAATGTAGAAGAGGGTAGTCGAATATATGCAGATATACCAGAGCGAAGTAAATCATTGGAAGCTATTAGTAGAAAATTGTTGGGGCATAGTCTTTCGAAGAAAGATTTGGAATTGATAATGAATGATATCGGATGTAAAAAACTAAGAGAGGTGGAGGTTGCTTTTTTTGTATCCACATTTTTTAATCCAGGCTTTAATGATGATGAGATATTGTGGATGACTGAGGGTATGGCAGAGTCTGGAGACAAACTTTCTTTTAAAGATTTGGTAGGCAAAGATGGATTAGTAGTTGACAAACACTCCATCGGTGGAGT
>DAOSSC010000003.1:0-3368 GCA_035377085.1 Candidatus Dojkabacteria bacterium | reverse complement strand
GACATAATCATAAATGTTGAAAGGTCCCTTCGTATTCAGGAATTTCAGAAAGTACTTGTAAGCATAGTCGCTAAAAAGATAGCAATGGGAGTTAACCATGTCCTAATAGATTTACCATATGGGAAAGGAAGTAAGCTGGAAACCGTAGAAGAGGCTCAAATGCTAGACAGAGAGTTCAAGAAACTTTTCTTAAAGGTAGGAATTGAGTGTGAAACGATAAAAAGGATAGTAAAAGGGCCGGATGGTCCAGCAATTGGTCCGAATCTTGAGATAAAGGAGTGTCTTAAAGTTCTTGAGAGGGCAGACGATAGATCTAAAGCACTAGAGGATGTTGTCTTAAATATGGCCGAAAAACTTTTTGAAAGCACAGAAAAAGTGCCAAGAGGAGAGGGTAAAAAATATGCACAACAACTTTTGGAGAGTGGCAAAGCATTGGACAAATTCTGGGAGATAGCTTTTGCTCAGGGTGCTACTAAAAAAGTTAAATCTAGTGAAATTTCTAGTGGTAAGTTTAAATTTGATGTTCTAAGTACAACGAATGGTGTAGTTAGCATGGTAGACAATTCCGAGTTAGTAAATATCGCAAGAGCACTAGGAAATCCCAAAATCAAAGAGGCAGGTATATATATGTATAAATTAAATGGAGACAAAGTATCTAAAGGAGATGTTCTTATGACTATATATGCAACCTCAAATGGTAGGCTAGAAAATGGTAAGAAAGCAATTAATTTGGATAAGTTATACTGTATTAGTTGTTGATTATTGTTTTTTCTTTTTTGCTGCTTTTACACCCAAGGATATCCCTAGAATAGCTCCTGTGAGAACAACAAGAATGAGTAGAATAGGACCTGCTATTAGAAGAGATTTTCCAATAACTGTTGTTTTGAGAATTGTATTGAACCAATGAGAGAGGGAGTAGTTACTATTTACAGGAATTTCTTCTGTACTTTCGTACCCTTTCTCTGGAACAAGATCTATGTACCTTTTTAATTCTGATTCATTAATATCATCTGCACCATATATTCGAATATTGTATCCGCCATTGGATACAGAGGTAATATCATTTGCAGAATATACTCTTATGTTTGATAAAGAGTCTCCATTAAATGTTTCCCACAATATTCTGTCTATGGATTTACCAATTAACATATTCTTGCTCTCAAGTGTGGGATCTGCAGTTAACCAACCGTAATTAGGAATCCATATCTGTACCCACTGATGTGTAGCAGGATTATCTACTATTTCCTCTGAGATATTTGCATATCCCCCTGCAGCTCTAGCAGGTATCCCCTGAGCCCTAAGTAGTGCAATTAGGGAGTCTGAATACTCCATACATACAGAATCGCCGCCTGTTAGCGCAGCTTTAGCACCAATTCGTTCATTTTCTGAGTTTGCCTTGTTGTAATCATATTCTAGTTTATCTCCAACAAATGCGTAGTCGGCCTTTATGACCCCAAGTATTGTACTTTGGTTTGCAATTAATTTATCTGCTTCCTGTTTAATGTATGAATCGGTACTTTGCCAATATTTTGTAGGAAGAAGATATTTATCAAGGAAGGAACTTTTCTTAACAATGTCAAAGTATTCAGATAAATTCATATCTATAGAATCAACAGGAGTTTCAAAACTATCTTGCTCTACAAATATATATCCAGTTATGGATATCTCTGAATCAAGATTGGCGGGTACTTCAAATACTCCTATTATATTCCCTTCTGTATCTTGGTATATGTCTTTAGGCGAGGGGGTTACTTCGGAGAAGAAGACTCTCTGGTTTGTTTCTCCATATTCCCTAGGTAGAGATATTTCGTATATATTTGTAGAAAGTTGGGAATATATATCTGAATATTTTTCAGGTATGAAGGTATCTGTTTTAGGTGTCTTAAAAAGTAGCTCAAATTTATATACTGCCTCTGTTCCGAATTCTAGGTATGGAGAATTTTCAATTCTATCTAGTTGGTTGAATGAATATGTTGTGGTCTTAGAATCTTCTTTCTTTGTGAAATCTGAAGGATATATCTTTGCAAGTGGAGAGATGTTTTTATCTGTTACTATACTTAGATTGTAGTTGTATTTAGTTTTAGTACCAGAAGATTTGTCTGTCTGTTCCAGAACAATATCTTTTGGTAGGGCAGGTCCTTGGATAGATACAAAATCTTTTACTTTTTGTACATAGTCATGTGTTTTGTATGTAAAAGTTATTATGTAAGGCGAGTTTTTCGTAGTTGTTTTGTAATTGGGAATACTAATATATATTCCATTTGGATTAGCTTCTTCTTTTACTGTGTACTTTATCTTGTTTCCATACTGGTCTTTTACTACTATCGAATCTTTTTTAAATTTTCTCTCAACATTAATCTCTTCATCTGTTTTATTTTGTATATCTGGGATATGGAAAACTTTTTCTCCTGAAGCAGGGTAGTAGTAACTGGAATTTTCTACGGTTCTTTTGTATGTATATTTTACTGTTACAAAATTATCTCCTGTTGTGTAGGATATTTGTGTATCTGTATCTATAACAAAGTCATACGATACGGCTTGTATAGGGGAGAGTGGTACTAGGAAGAGTAACAGGGTTAGAATTGTAATGGCAAATTTTTTCATAGTTTTAATAATATCATTTTTTATCTCCCTGTTATATAATCTGCCATTATGTCAGTTAAAAGGTCACATTCATTGTCTCTTGGTATTGTTGGTTTACCAAATTCAGGTAAGTCAACAATTTTTAATGCACTAACAAAAATGTCTGTACCTGCAGAAAACTTCCCTTTCTGTACCATAGACAAGAATATTGGGGTAGTAGAAATTCCAGATGAGAGACTGATGAAAATGGCAGAGCATTTCAATGCGAAAAAAATTGTCCATTCTGCTATGACATTTGTGGATATTGCTGGATTAGTAAAAGGAGCCTCTAAAGGAGAAGGGTTGGGAAACCAGTTTTTAGGACATATCCGTGAGGTGGATGTAATCATGTATGTACTGCGAGCATTCCAAAGTAGTGAGATTGTACATGTATATGAGAGAGTAAATCCAGTAGAGGATTTTGAAATTGTACAGGCAGAGTTAATATTTAAAGATATAGAGGTAATTGAAAAGAAAATTGCAATGGTAGATAAATTAGCAAGGATAGGGCATAAGGATGCGGAGGAAGAGTTGAAGATACTCAAGAAGATAATTGAAGAGTTAAACAAGGGAACTGCAGTTATAGATATGGAATTAAGTGATGATGAGAAAGAATATATATATGATCTCTGGTTGCTTACAAATAAGAAAAGAATGTTCATATTAAATATAAAAGAAGGAATGGAAGAGGAACAGGTAAAGGAGTGGGAGAGACAATTAAAAGAGAAAACAGGAGATATGGTTGT
>DAOSSC010000002.1:0-31326 GCA_035377085.1 Candidatus Dojkabacteria bacterium | reverse complement strand
ATATATTTCTCCATTCTTTTTGAAAGATCGTGTGCTTCGGTTTCAGCCATTCCCTTTAGGACTTTATAGAGATCTTCAAGTAGAGGAGGTTTTTTTGTTTGTGTAGCTGGGTCGAATGTTATTCCTTTCTCTCTGTATGTAAGTATTAACGCTCTGTCTAAAATAGACTCTTCGACATTGTTTAGTCCTCCAAAGAGAACTTTAAAAAAGCCATGTAATGCAAGAAGTTTCATCCTTAATTCATCATCTCCTTCATCTTTTACACCAGAGAGTTCAAATGGATTCATCTTGTTACCTTTGTCCTGCGAGAAAGATATGTAAGAGCCGTTTACAGCAGTACACAGTGCTTCGTATTCTCTTTCAGGGTCAATGATAATTATCTCTGTTCCAAGCATTAGGCTTCTAACAGCCTCAAGTTTTACGAAATAGCTTTTTCCTGCTCCTGATTTAGCAAATACAACAGTATTTGCATTTTCAAGCTCAAAACGGTCAAAGATGACAAGACTCTTGTTATGCAGGTTAATTCCATACATGATTCCATGGTCCATTGTTAACTCTGAGGAAACAAATGGGAATGTAGTAGCAATGGATGTAGTATCCATATTTCTTGTTATGTATAGTTTGTCTACTCCGATTGGTTGTGTACTTATGAATCCCTGTTCTTGTTGCAAGGTAGCTGGTCTTGCAGTTACATTCATTGCGGCAAATGTAGAGATTACATTACGAGAATATTTCTCGAGTAATTCTTTATTTCTAGCATATATTGTTACATACATAGCAAAGTGGAAGAATTTCTCTGTACCCTCTGCTATTGAATCTTGAAGCTGTTGTGCATCTGAAAGTGCTACTTTCAACGAAGGATCTACAACTTTCCTATCTTCCATCTGAGAGTAGAGTGATGCTTCCATTTCTCCTATCTTTTTCTTTAATTTCTCCAGAATTGTTTTCGAATCCACTGGGTAGTAGAAGGTACTAATTCTAAGAGAGTGCTCAAAATTGACAATTGGTGAAAGCCAGTTTGGGCCGACAAAACGTGGATAACCACTTATGAAAAGTGTTCTGGCATAGTAATCTCCAATTTGTAAATCATTGAAATCTACCTCTAAATCAATTGGAGCTATTATGTCCTGTATTGTTAAATCTTTCGCAACGATATCTACATCGGTATATGTACTTTCATATCTTTGTTTTTCTTCTTCAAGTTTTTCTTTTCCAGAAAGTTTGTCCATCAATTTTAATAGTGGATTTACTTTCTTTTTCTCTTCTGCAGGATCATTGTATCTCTGAGTATCTTTAATCTTCTTGGTGCTTTCTGTATCCTCTGTTTTAACCTCTTCTTTGAATGTACTGAATTTTGTTTGTACTTCTTTCTCCTTTAACTGCTGGGTAGTTTTACTGTCAAATATTCTGTTGTAGTTGTTGTTATTCTCTGTCATCTTCTTCTTCTGGGTTATATATTGTATATATTTCTGTTAAAAGCTCCTTGGTAGTTAATTGGTGACCCATAAGACCCATTCGTCCAAGCTGTTTAAGTATATGGTCTCTTTTGGGTTGAAGAAATATTTTAGCTTTTTCAATCAACTGTTCTGTTTGTAATCTTGATGCCTCTTCCTGTTCATCTTTATTCTTTTTAGATTTGAATATGTTTGTATTTGGTAGGTAGGAACCTTGACTGTAAGGAATTATGATGTAGAAGGATTTATCTAAGACATCATTTTGAACTATTAATTTCTGTATAAACGAAGTATATATTTCTAATTGTTTTTTTAATCCTTCACTCATTGAATCTGTTTTCTTTGAACGAAGATATTCCACATAGTTTGTGATATCTATTCTTCGTGTTCGGATGAGGATTTGTATTCTGAAATTGAGAGAGTTAAGAAGTCCGGCAAATGCATATATCTTGTTATCTTGTTCGTACTCTGCAAGAAGGTCAAAGTTTATTGCAGATGTTTGAATAACCATTGATACTACACCACCTTTAGTAACGATTAAGTCATCTCTGATGTCTTTTACCTCTATGTGCTCTTGTGTCGAGTTTATGGCTCTTGCCCTTGCCTTGTTGTCCACTTCAGATGTTATTAATTTTAATTGGTAATTTTACATTTTTATCCACTAGAATCAACTGTACCTTCGGAAATTGGTATTGTGGATGTTGAAATTCAAGGGTATATATGCCAGGATCCCACATTTTATTTGTAAGAAAGTATCCATTTGGTCCAGTTTTGTTAGCGTACAGCACTTTTCCTTTTTTATCCCTTAAATATGCTATTACATTTGGAATTGGTGTCATATTTTTTGTACAAAGCCATATATTTATATTTCCTGGAAGAGAATCTAGCGTTTTAATACTAAATTGGTAGGCGGAAATATTCTCGCTGTTAATTTGCAGAAAGGAAGCAGGAGTTGCTGTAACTGGTTGTTTGACTTGTTCCTCCTGTTTTTCAGTTGGTTCTGGTATCTGCGTTGCTCCAATTATCTTCGGTTTCTCTGGAGTTTCTTTGTGTACCAATGTTCCTTCTTTAGTTGGTTTAATTAATGGTTTTGCTCTCTCATCTCTAATCTTTTTGTTCATCCATACTCTTTGAGTAGGGGAAGTTATTGCAGTTACATAATTTTTAAGAAAGAGGTCAGCATCTTGGTCATTAATTGGTACTAATGCAAGAAAGATCCCTGCTCCAGATGAAAAAATGAAAATTGGAATGCCAAGAATACCTGGAATTATTCCTTTAACAGTGAGATATATCATTAGTCCTCCGAACCCAAGCCCTATGGCTAGGTATGCAAATTCTTTTAAAGTAAACTTGGTAAAGAGTTTGAACTCTATATCTAATATATTTTGTGGTATTGGATGTTGTCTCATTAAGGCAGTTTTAACTATTTTCTTCATTTAGTTTACCAGAATATTGGGAAAAGTTTTAGATGTAATATAATAAAGAATGGAAGATATAAAAAAGAGTGTGGAAAACCTAGAAAAGTTTAGGACTTTGATGGGTGCATCATTAAAAAAAGATGACATTAAAAGGATTTGGGGAAAGAGTTTCCTAAGAGAATCCAAGGAGAAGTATGAACAAAATGTGAATGAGATAGTAAAAGGGAAATTAGAATATGCAGAAAATATAGTTAAAGTATTAAAAATTTTTAATTGGGTTAAATTCATAGGAGTATCTGGTTCAGTTGGAGCAGGATTTGCAAAAGAGGAAGATGACATTGATATACTTGTTGTTGTAAAAGATGGAACAGCATGGGTATACAGAGGACTGATATCTATAGCTAATCTTTTCCATAACAAAATTAGAGCAAAAAGGCATAAAGTAATTAAAAACAAACTCTGTTTAAACATGATATGTGAGGAGAGAGGTTTGAAATTCGACAATGACATATTTAATTTCCATGAATTAATGTTTCTTGTCCCTATATACAATGAGAAGTATCTTAATTTTATTTACTCAAACAATCTTTGGTTAAGAGAGTCATATTTTGTAAAGAAAGATTTGTTGTATACCAAAATTTCTAGAGGAAAAAATGCTAATTTTTTTATTAAATTTCTAAATACTGTTTTCTATCTACTTCAGATATCTTTTATGTATATTTCAAATCATAAGCCAGATTTAAAAAGGATAAAAAGAAATTACAAGAAAGGAAGAATAGAGTTTTTTGAAGAAGATTTTAAAAAGGAAAAGCTAGAAGATTATTTAAAGTAAAGCACAGAGTGGACAAAAGGGATCTTCTATACCTGTTAATGCTCTCATTTGGAATATTGCAGTGATATTGAGCTTAAGTAATCTTTCTTTTTGGCTTAAACCATCACGAATTAATTCAGCATTAAGACTTTCTAAGTTGGATAGGCATATCAATTGTCTAATATCTGCATAATCTCGAATATTACCTTCCTTCTCTGGATTACTCTCTCTCCACTCTTTTGCAGTAAGTCCAAAAAGAGCGACGTTCAAAACATCTGCTTCGTTTGCATATACAAAAGTTTTTTGTTTCTTGGTAACTAATTGTGGCACGATATTTTCCTTTATTGATCTAGTATGTATTTTGTAATTTACTTTTGCTAATGTTCGTGTCAAATTCCAATCCAAAGAATTTCTTCTAGATTCATCTTCTTTCAATCTTTGAAATTCTTTTATAAGGTATAGCTTAAACTCAGGTGATATCCATGAAGCAAATTCAAAGGCAATATCTTTGTGTGCATATGTACCTCCGCCATATTTACCAGGTTTCGATATTATCCCGATAGAAGATACATTCCTGATCCATTGCTTTGGTGTTATCACAAATGCATTTGTACCTGCTTGGGATTTAAACCCGTCGAATTCGACGGGTTTAAAATTCGCATTGTTAATCTTTTCCCATAAACCAAGGAATTCTAAGGTGCTCTTGTTTCGTAACCAGTTTTTAATAATATCATCGGGATGAAGAGTATTTTTGTACTTAGCTATGCTGGTGAGGGATATATAGTCTTGATTATTTTTTACAATCAATTCTATATCTTCACCTTTTACTTGTATGATTTGTTTTTTCATATACTGTAGTGTATATGGTGATTATGAAACTTTGATTAAATGAAATAAAAGTTTTAAAGGGGTCGAATTCGATTCCTCTAAAAACAGAGCTACCGTAAGGGAGTATTGATAAAATAGAAAAAATCGAGAGTGCTAAATAGAGTTCAAATCAATTAACTGTGCCTGTTTTAATATATTTTTTGGTAATTCATCATATTTTATTATTGTAATGAATGTTTGTTGTTTAACTATATTCTTTTTGTCGAAAATTATTTTTGTATTTTTGTTATCTAATTCAGAAGAGATATCATCTAAAAGAAGTATTGGGTAGTAACCAAGCTCCGAATTAATTAAATCCTGAACTTTAAAAAGTAACTGCCCAATTGCTAATCTTTTCTCTCCACGAGAGCCAAATCTTTTTATATTTTTCCCATTAATAATATCCCAATCATCTCTATGTGGCCCAATATTTGTATATCCTGTCGCAATATCTCTTTTTTTTGAATTCTCAATTTCGTTTTCTAGAGAATCTTTCTTGTTTGAGTGTATATAGTCAATATGGAATTTCCCAAAGGAAAGTTCCCGAGAAATTTTTTCTCTGTTTTTTTGAATATCTTTAGATAATTTTACAAATTCATTTGTCCAGAAATTCAGTTGAGGGTCATTTCTTGCAATTATTCCTTTTTCATAGAATTTCTTTGACAATTTTTTAAGATATGCATTCCTTTGTCGAAGTACTTTCTTAAACTGAGCTAATGTCTCGCTGTATTCATAGTCGATTTTAGATATGACTTCATCAAGGAAGTCTCTTCTCTTTGACGGAGAGATCATTAGGATTTCAATTTGCTCAGGATTGAAGATTATTGAGGCATGTCGTTCGAAGAACTTCTTTGGCGTAGTAGTGTGGTTATCTATTTTAAAAACTCTCTTGGAATTATCTTTCATAAATGAGTAGGTTTTCTCGTCCTCTACAATTTCTATTCTAGAGAATTTTTCATTTTCATCTTGTTCAGTGTTGATGTAATCATCCGAGGATGTCCATGGGGAAGTGCCGTTTGTGATTATGTGTATGGCTTCAAGTACGGTGCTTTTTCCTTTGGCATTGTCACCATGTAATACTACAATATTGTTTGTAATATCCAAGTCAAGATCTTTGAATTTTCTGTAATTTGTTAATTTGATTTTTGTAATCATTATGTTTTCAATATGGCTAAGAAAGCTTCTTGTGGAATATTTACTTTTCCAATTTTCTTTAATCTCTCTTTTCCTTTTTTCTGTTTTTCAAGTAATTTCTTTTTTCTAGAGTAATCTCCTCCATAGAGTTTCGCAGTTACATCCTTTCTAAATGCACTAACATCTTCTCTTGCTATGATTTTGGAATTAATAGCTGCTTGTAGGGGAATTGGAAACTGTTGTCTTGGAATTACTCTTTTCATCTCTGCTAGTAGTTTTGTAGCCTTGGAACGGGCTTCATCTCTTACCTCTAAGAAGCTTAGGGCAGGGATTTCTTCATGATTTACGATGATTGAAACTTTTACAATGTCTGCTGGGAAGAAGTCTATGAATTCATACTCCATAGAGGCATATCCACTTGTTAAGTTTTTCATCTGATCAAAGAAGTTTGAGATGAGAGAGGCAAGGGGAATGTCATACTCTAAGGCTATATATTGGTCTCTCATTTTAAGTTCACTTGTATTGGTTGTAAGGTATTTTGTATTTACATATTCGCCTCTTCTGGCTTGGCATAGTTTCATTAGGTCTCCCATATATTTGGATGGAGTGAGTATTTCTGTTCTTACCCATGGTTCTCTAATTTCCTTTATGCCTGAAGGGTCTGGAAGTTCTTGTGGTGTTTGTATAGATATTTCTTCTCCTGCTGTTGTTGTGACTTTGTACTCTACTGTGGGGGCTGTAATTATGAGGCTGGCGTCGTACTCTCTCTCTAGTCTTTCTTGCACGATTTCCATATGTAGTAGGCCTAGAAAGCCACATCTGAATCCTGATCCAAGAAGATTAGATCTTTGGTCTGTGAATGTTAGAGATGCGTCATTTAATGCTAATTTGTTTAATCCTGTTTTAAGGTTGTCGTACTCATCTGAATCTGTTGGGAAGAAGGTTGCAAATATATTTGGTTTAGGTGTTTTGTATCCTGCCAGTGGTTGTGTATCTTCTCTGTCAGAAACTGTATCTCCTACTGTAAAGTAGCTAATGTCTTTAAGTCCTGTAGCTATGTATCCAACTTCTCCTGTATTTAATCCCCCAGTTTCTTCTAAGTCTGGTGTGAACATTCCAATTTCCGTTGGTCTGAAGGTTTGTTTTCTTTGAAGGATATTTAATTCAATTGGTTTTCCATGTATATGTTTTATTCTCCCATCAAAGATTCTTACAGCTACGACTACACCTCTATGTTCGTCGTAGAAGGAGTCAAAGATAAGAGCTTTTAATGGTTTGTTAGGGTCTCCAACTGGAGGGGGGACTTGTTCTACTATGCGGTCAAGAAGTTGGTCTACATTTAATCCTGTTTTGCCAGAGACTTTAATGATTTCATCTTTAGAAAAGCCAAGTAATTCTGTAATTTCTTTCTCTCTTTCTTCTATATCTATTCCATCTAAATCTATCTTGTTTAAAACAGGGATTAGTTTTAACCCTAATTCTAGAGCTTTCTTTGTATTAGATATTGTTTGTGCTTGTATCCCTTGGCTAGCATCTACAAGTAATATTGCTGCTTCGCATGCGGCAAGAGAACGAGATACTTCGTAGGAGAAATCCACATGTCCTGGTGTATCTATTAGGTTAAGTTGGTATCCTTTCCATACCATATTGCATGCTTGAAGTTTTATTGTAATTCCCTTCTCTTGTTCCAAGTCCAATCTATCTAAGACTCTAGATTTTCTTTTCTCGTGGGAAAGATCTGTATGTGTAGCTTCGAGTATTCTGTCCGCGAGGGTAGATTTGCCATGATCTATATGGGCAATGATTGAGAAATTTCTAATTTTTTCTAACATAGATGGATTATATCCTAATACAGAGGATTTTTGTATTGTTTAGATATCTGACTTAACTGTTAGATGCATTTCAAATTCTTCGGAGAATTGTACTCCTGAGAGATTCTCAATTGCCAAAAACATAATTGTAGATTTTCCTGGATCCATGGTTATCTCTTGTGGATATGTATTGTTTGATTCATCTTGAAGCTTATATGGATGGTCATTTATTATCACAGAGATATTTGATTTTGTTGGCGATTTTGTTTGTCCATACAAAACAATGGTTTGTTGTTCTTGAGTGTTGTTTTTAAGCTCAATTATTGGCTTAGAGTAACTGTCTGATGCTCGTTTGTTTAGTGTAGTAGAGTATGTGTAATCTCCCTCTTCATTTTTAACCAGATATTCACTTCTAATAATTTCATGCTTACCCTCTACGAGTGTAAATGACACATCTTCGTTTGAGGATACTCCAAGGACATTCAGTTTTTCAAAAGTTTTTGTTATTGGAGAGAGATTGAAAACTGTAAGAGTGGGGATTATGAACAAAAGGGCTAAAAGGCCTAGGGCAAAAGGCTCTAATATCTGTCCTACTACTTTTTTGAATTGTGGGCTTCTTAGTTTGCTGGGCATATTAAAAATATTTTTTCTCTATTGGGTATATCTTATCAGTTTCTAATTCAAATGTCTTGATTGTGAAAAGAGTTACCAAAAAAGCAATAACTCCTGAAGTTATTGCAATCCATGGGTATGTATTTCCCTGTATGCTATGAGTTATTGTAATTGCAGTTGCGAGCCAAAGGAATGCACACCAGATGAATGTCTTGAGAAAAGATGTGTCTTTTTTTGTAATCCAATTAAGAAGATTCAATCTTGTCATTTTTATTATTGTTTTTGGATTATTGTGCGTTGCTGCGTAAAGGTATGTTTTAATTATGAAGTAGATAATTGGGAGTAACAGAAAAAGAATCATTGTAAGGTTAGACATGGAGTTTACAAAAAGGGTTGTCTCTGAATCAGTAAAATATATCTGGACTGAAAAGATTCCAGAGATATCATTATCTATATTAAACTGAAGGTCGTAAAGAACACTTGTAACAAATATACCCAGAAATTTACCAACAATCATCAATATTGCTGGTATTACGGATATTTTAAGCGCCCTTCTTAGCAGTTTTGACATTATTTGGGGTCAGTTTGTTTAATTTTTTAGAAAGACGAGACTTAATGCGGTCTGCTTTCTTATTCTTTATAACATTTTTTTTAGCAGCTTTGTCAAGAACTTTGTAAACATTTTTTAGTGTTATTTTTGCCTCTGTATCTTTTCCATCTTTAATCAGAGAATCTGTTTTTTTTACGGCTTTTTTTATTCTATTCTTAAATCTGTCGTTGACTTTTTCTCTTTTCTTAGTTTGTCTTAAATCTTTAATAGATGTCTTTAAATTTGGCATTGTTAATACATGTAATTTAAACTTGTGAATCAAGGTATTATATATATTATTCTTTTGTTTGTAAACAATTTGTTTTGTTGTTAAACTTTTTAAATGGAGAGAAGTAGAAAAGTAAAAATTTTTCTTAGTTTTTTAGTATTTTTACTAATTTCCGGTGGTGCAGTTTTTTCTTTTTTGAATTATTCTCCAGATAAAGATACAAATGATGAAGTTTTGGGAAATCAAGATCTCTATTCCGTTCCAAGGATTACAAGCTTGGCTCCTATCTCTGTGTATGAGGGAGAGGAGTATATATATATGGTTAAGGTGACAGATAATGATACGGAGATGGAAGATATAGCGATAAATTTACTTGAGGGACCAAGTTGGTTGGGAGTGTCGGAATTGAAAATATCTGGTACAGCACCATTTGGAAGTGTTGGAACATACAGGCTTGTAATTAGGGTCTCTGATGGAGATAATTCTTCTGTGCAAGAGAGTTATATTTTAGTAGAAGCAAAAGATGAGTAAGAAGATATTTATGATATTAGGAGCGGTCTCTTTTTTAGTAACTATTTTGTCATCTGTTATGCTTTTCGTAAAAGAGGCAAACAGTATTGATTTAGTAGGATATATTAGGAAGGATTGTGTGCCTTACAATGTGTTTGTAGAGAAAGGGGAGAAGGAATATTCTGTCAAGATTAGTTGGGTTACAAAGGCAGAGTGTGTAGGATTTGTTTTGTATGGGAATAGTAGTAATTCATTAGATTTAGTAGCTGTAGATTTAACAAATAAAGCGAAATCTAAAACTCATGAGGTGGTGTTAGAGAATATATTGAGTTCAGAGCACTACTATTTTTTGATAAATTCTGGAGAAAAGAGTTATGGTTCGAACGGTTCACCTGTTATCTTTTCTTCTGATTCACTTTAGAAATTTTATTTATTATTTTTTCTTCGAAATATTTCTTCGGTTTAAAGATTTTCCAAGTAGTCATTTCTGCTCCCTTGAAGGCAGGTGTCTCTATGAGCTTTTCTGCTAGTACTCTGCCAGAAGGTTTGCTGTATATGTACCATCCAAATGTAATTGTTAGAATTCCGAGTATGACTTTCGAGATTACGGAGTCAAAGATACCTGTTTGTGGAATATCTTCATCTGGATTAACTGGAACTTCTGGAATTTCTTCCTCAGGATTATCGCAATCCTGTTGTACTAGAAGTGTGGCAGTAGCTCTCAGAGATGATGGGTCTGCGGGAATTTGCTGTGGGGTTAGAATTACTTCGTTTGTATTTTTTCCTGTTAATGCATTTCCACCAGCTATAGCGTTAAAGGTTATCGTCAATGCTTGATTACTGTTTACTATCCATGGTTCTGTTTTAGTCCATACTATCTCTTGCGTACTTCCTATTGTGCTGACGGTTACATAATTTGAGTCGGTAACCACAACATTATTTATCTTTGATGAGTTAGCTACATATGTAAACCCGAGAGGGAGTTTATCCTTAACAGAGGTTATCCCTTGAGATATTGTTCCTCTGTTAGTAGAGGTAAGGGTAAATGTGACAGAGTTGTTTGGAGCTACTCTTTCTACACACTGTTCGCTTGCGGTTTTGGCAATGGTAAAGTTAGATTCTTCTGTTGTATCTGCTTCTGGATTTTCTACATGGGATGAAGTTTCAGGGAATGTAATTGCTTTTGAAACGGATCCTAGAGATTTACCGTTTTCTAATACAGTTGCGGTTATTGTTAATTCCCCTTTGTGATTATCTAACTGAGAAAAACTTTTCACTTCGGTAAAGTTTAATGAATTGTAGAGGTCTTGCTCTACGATTTCAATCTCTCCCTTTGTTTTATTCGCAGTAAATCCTTCTTTCATAGAGAGGGTTGGGAAGTTATTACTAAAGGAGAATTTCAGTGTAACTTTTGCCTCATCTGTTATATTGCTCGCATTTATCTTTATCTTTGCAATTTTAAGCTTTGTATCTACTGTTCTTGTTTGAATTTGAATCCCTGAAACATTCTTTACTCCGTCTTGTGCTACTTCGATTAATCTTCTACAAAGAGGGGAGTTAATCTGCTCTCCAGTGGATGTTTTGCCTGTTGCAACGATATTTAGGGTAGTAATACCAGAAAGATCAGCAATGGATTTTGTGATGGAGAGTTTGTCTGTAGATATGGTGTCTGGTAATTTTGTTTCATTATTTATGGTGAATTGGTAGTCTATATATTCTTGATTAAATTTCGCCTCAACTGAAAGTACATCATTTGCAGAAACCTTTCCAGTTACAATCTTTCCGGTAGAGTCCTTGATTACCATTTCAGTACATCTGGAGTCCAGTATTGATGGTAGCTGACATATTTGGTAGAGGTCCTGTTCTGTAGTGCTATTTAGTATGTTTACAGAGAGCTTACTAGTAGAACAAGCAGCCTTGCAGGTTTGAGTACTTGGAACGGTAACAGTTTCAAAAATGAATCCTCTTTTTGGATCTCCACATTCTGATACAACGCTTGGATCTATGTAGTAACATCCACATGTAGTTTGTTTAATTTCGTCATCTTTGGAAGTATCTGCGATGGAGTAGAAGTAGATTGCCACTGCAACGAGTGCAAGTCCAAGAATTCCAGTTATGATTAACAATATTTTAACTGTTTTGCTGGTTTTCTTTTTTGTTGTTACTTTTATCTCTTCTTCCATTAGGGCAGAGGGTGTATTAAAGAATATGCCTTTTTAAAGTTTAAGTTAAGATGGGAAGGGTGTCAATTACAAGTAAGGACATATTAATGTAAGTCCTAACATACCATCTATTTTTCCAGTCTTTATTTGGTAATCTAGGTTAGAGAGTTTAGTATACAGAAGCTTTATCTTCTCCATGTCATATCTATCAATGATGCCAAGTATTGGATACAGAGAGAATGGAGCTACTTTCATAATAGAGCATATTTCTGCAAAACTTTTCTTTTGTTTTTTAAGATGCTTTGCCATTGTTATTAATCTGAGGTTTCTTGCGAGCATTGAGAGTATGAAATTGGGGTCTGTATTTTGTGAATAGAGCTTTTCAAGGATTTCTACACTTCTTTCTTTTTTCTCTGAATTTATGGCATCTACCAATTTCCAAATATCTTCCTCTAGAGTATCTGTGGTTAAAATATCTAAATCTTTTTCTTTTATTTCTTCTGTATCGTTTAATTTGTGTTTCTTAATCTCATTTGCACATCTCTCGGGGTCGTAATTGGTTCTTTGGGCAAGCAATCTCTTTGTTGTTTCATCTGCCTTAAGATTGTTCTCTTTAAGCTCTTGGTCTAACCAAGAAAGAAAATTTCTTTTGTTTAAACTGCTATATTCTTCTAAAGAGTTGTTAGCCTTAAAGAATTTTAGATATTTAGTAGTAGATCTAATCTTTTGGTCTTCCCAAAAATATATATCATCTGGAAATTGGTCGTTTAAAAGGGAGAGAAGTTTTTCTATGAGGGAGTCTTTCTCTTTATTTTTGTAAAGACGTTTAATCAGGAAAACTCTTTTTGAAACAAACAATCCTTGGTTTTGGATACTGTCAAGTATCTTTTGTGCTTTCTCAGTATCTGCCTCAATGGTTACTAAGTTTTTCTTCTCAGTATTTGTAGCGATGTCTTTCTTAACTGCTCTCAAAGAGAGGTATACAGAATTTCCATGATACAGTTTGTAATTCACTTTGTTATTCACTACTTAATTGTACAGGTTTTCCTAGTAGGATTGTAACATCTCCACCGTTTAGATTGGTAGTAATGTAATCAGGTTTTGTTGTTTGTGTGATTCCTAAGAACTTGGAATACTCTGTAACTGTCCTTAGGTATGTGTCTGGAGTATTTGAGTATATTGCAGAGCCTTCTTTATTTGAATATTTTGTACCTGAGTAGATAATTTTAAGGTAGGGGTATGCTTTTTTAAGTTCTGCTACTTTCTTACTTGCTTCCTGAGCTCCTAAACCTACATTGTAAACATAGACAGAGGCGTTCTCTGTGTAAAGTTGTGGGTGCAGAAGTATTTGTTTTACATATTTGTTTATGTCAGTATAATTTCCAAATCCAAGCTTAGGTCCTATACGATAATCTGTAACTGTTTTACCATCTGGATCTAAAACATTCTGATTCGAAATTATTTGACTATTTCCAGCTGAAGGATCCAAAACAAATGAGTATGATTTTCCATTATTATCTTGGAAATCCTTGGCTAGGTTTAATCCAGCTTGTATGTCATCTATTGTGAATTCGGAAACTTTTATGTTGTTTGCTACAGATGCAAATATCTCCATGATGGCTTTTGGACTTGTTAGTGTACTTGTGTTAAGGATTTTCTCTTGAAGAGCTACTATGACTTTTTGCTGTCTTCTTGCTCTTGAGTAATCTGAACCTTCATTGTTTTGCTGTGAGTGTCTGGATCTTGCATACTCCAAAGCAGTTTTTCCATCCATAGTTTGTGGACCAGCTTTAAAAGAAATCGTTTTGTAGGAGTATCCATCAGGATATTCATAGTCTGTGAATGAATTCTCCACATTAATATCTATACCTCCTACTGCATCTATTATTTTTTCAAAAGCTTTGAAATCTACCATTGCATGGTATTGAATTTCTGTACCTGTGATTTCTTCAATAGTTTTTCTTAGAGCCATCATTCCAGAACCTTTTGTTTTATTTTCTGCACTTGCATATACAGAATTTATTTTGTTAAACCAGTTGGAATTATTAATTTCAGCCATGAAGTCTCTTGGAGTAGAAATCATAACGATATCTTTAGTTTCATAATTGTATGATGCAAGTATTAAAGTGTCTGTGTTTAATAATGCTTCTTTATCTCTAGTATCAACTCCTACGATTAGAATATTTGTATATTTTCCAGAAGAATCCTTGGCTAATTCAGGCTCTTTCTCTGGTGCGGTTATATCGTTGGCATTGAAATTGAAACCAATATTCTTTGAAAAAGCTATTCCTTTGTAAACCAGAAATACCAAGCCACCTAATATGACAAGAACAATTCCCACAAGGACAAATATGGACCACTTTTTCTTTTTTCTAGGAGATTCTATTTTTATTGGTTTTTCACTTTTTGTGATTAATTCTGGAGTGACAATTTTTGCAGGTTTCTTCTCATCTAGCTGTATGTCTATGGTCATTGGGGCAGGTATTTTATCTTAAATATTGGTTAATATTAGCATTGTGTTCTTCCAAAGTCTTTGCATAATGCACTATAGCGTTGTTGTCATGAATGTAGTAATAGTAGTCTGTCTTTTTGTAATTTCTTACTGCATTTATTGATTCTAGCCCAGGATTACAAATTGGAGTAGGAGGAAGTCCAGGTTTTTTGTATGTGTTGTATGGGCTATCTGATTTTTTGTCTGCATCTGTAATCTCGTGTTTCCAATCTTTTAATGGATAAAGAACTGTTGCACATGCTTGGAGCAGCCATCCTTCTTCTAGCCTTTTGATAAATATGCCAGCAATAGTTGGTCTGTCTTGGTCAGAGAATCCTTCTCTTTCAACAATACTAGCTAAGATAATTTGATCATATGTATCTGCTGTCCCAACCTTTGTAATGAAATTCTTCACCATCTTATCTATCGTGTCTGAAGTTTTTGTAGTTATTGGGAATGCATATCTATCTGGAAAAAGATAACCTTCTAAATCTGAGATATTTACGGTTAAACCAAGTGTTTGGATGTATTCTTTGTCTGTTGTTAATCTCAAGAATTCCTCCTTAGAGAAATTTGTTGTATCTGCTTTAGAAAGTTCTTGATTTAGTATATCTGCAATTTCATCTTTTCTTAAGCCTTCTGGTATAGTGACCCATATATCTGGATTCTTTCCATTCTGGAGAGAGTCAATTACTTCCTTAATACTCAAATTCTTTGGTAATTCATATGTCCCAGCCTGAAGCTTTGCTGCTAAATTTTCCTGTTTGAGGTACAGTTTTACATATGTAAGCCATTTCTCCTGTATGACACCTTGATCTACAAGTTTTGTGAGGATTTGCTCTACCGTTGCTCCTTGATCTATCTGGACTATTACTTTCTCTTGGCTATCACTATTGGGAGTTCTCAAAGCTTTGTCATAGTCTAGCTTGATTACGATAGTAGCTATAATTACAGTAACTAACGCAAACAAAAAGATTCTAATTGTGCTTTTTATCATTATTAATTTTAGAAGAATTTAAAAATTCCTGTAAAAATACCGCAGCTGACACTTTATCTATTTTTTTTCTAGAGCTTTTAGTATTTGATCCTGATGATGTTAGCATATTTTGTGCTGAAGTTGTAGAAAAGCTCTCATCGTAGAGTATGATTGGTAAATCTAATACTTCTCTTAATTTTTTCTCAAATCTAATAATTGCTTTTGGTGTTTTAGAGTGTGCTTCTGTAAAGACTTGGGGCATTCCAAGAAGGATAGTTTTAATTTTATATTCTTCACATATATTAGAGATTCTCTCAAGAATATATTCAATTCCTCTTCTTTGTGTAATTGATATAACCTCAAGAGGAGAGGCAATAATGCCTTTTGAATCTGAGATTGCTATTCCAAAATGTTTTTTACCAAAGTCTATTGCTAAAACTGGATACTCTGTCATATTAATATTGCTTTAATTCTTTTAATTCCGGAGCCTATGCTTTCTTGTTTTACAATTTTAAATTCTCCTAACTGCGAAGTGTTTTTGACATGTGGACCGTTACATATTTCAACAGAGAATGGATTTTCTTTGGGTCCTATGTAGTAAACTTTTAATATATCTCCATATTTTTCTTCGAATGCAGAAAAAGGGACTATGCTTAAAGCATCCTGTTTATCCATTTCTTCAAAGGTTATTGGTAGTTTTAGTCTGATTTGTTCATTTACTATATGCTCAACCTCTTTTATTTGTTCATCTGTAAGTTTCTCTTCGTTTGGGAAATCTAATCTTAATCTTTCTGGGGTAATATTGCTTCCTCGCTGGTATACATGGGTTCCCAGAACTTTTCTTAAAGCGGAAAGTAGAAGGTGTGTTGCAGTGTGGTATTTTGTAGATTGTTCCGATGTATCTGCCAAGCCTCCTTTGAACAAGCCTGCGGATGCTGTTCTAGAAAGATTCCTATGCGATTTCTCTGCCTCATTAAATTCATTAATATCTACTGGTTTACGATTTTTCTCTGTAAGGATTTCCTGTATAACCTCAATTGGTAAGCCATATGTTTCGTAGAGTATAAAAGCTTTTTTTCCATCTATTTCTTCTCTGGAAACCATTCTGTCCAGTTCAGCTAATCCCTTCTGTAGTGTTCTGCTAAATTTCACTTCTTCTTCCTCAATTGTATCTAAGATATATTTTTCTTGGTTTTTTAGCTCTTTCCATATTGGTGCGAACTGATTAATTGCTACCTGTGCTACATCTCTTGTAAAGCGTCCCTCAATTTCTAATTTTCTACCATGTCTTACAGCTCTTCTAATTAGTCTTCGCAAGATATATCCCTGTTGAGTTTTAGACGGGATAACTCCATCCATGATTATCCAGGTAGCGGCTTTAATATGGTCTGTGATTATTCTCTGTGATTCAAGAATATCTTTTTTACTTAATTCTTTTACTTTTTCAAATATTGGTTTGTAGATATCTGTCTCATATATACTCTCTACCTCTTGGCAGATGCATGCCAATCTATCTAATCCTCCACCGAAATCTACATTATGTCTTCCCAAATCTTTGTATTCATTACCAGATTTTAGATATTCCATAAATACATTGTTTCCAATTTCCACATTTTCTTTTCCAGTGTTGAAGAAGATTTCTGAATCTGGTCCACATGGTCCACCTGTTGGTAATTCCCACCAATTATCTTCCTTACCATTTTCAGTAATTTTACCTTTTAAATCTACATTGTACTTTTTGAAAAGGGACTCCCAGATTTTTATAGATTCTGTATCTCTTGGGATTTTGTTATCTCCTTTAAATACTGTAACTGAGAGTTTGTTTATGTCAAAGCCTAATTCTTCTACAAAGAATTTGAGTGTCATGCTTAAAGCTTCTTTTTTGAAGTAATCGTTTAGAGACCAATTCCCAAGCATTTCAAATGTAGTACAGTGATATGCATCTCCGACTTCATCTATGTCTATTGTTCTTACACATCTTTGGGAATTTACTAATCTTGTTCCACTTGGATGTTTTTCCCCTTGCAAAAATGGTACTAGAGGGAACATTCCAGCATTAACAAAAAGAACAGAGGGATCATTCTCTGGAACTAGAGGAGCACTGTTTATTTCTTTGTGATTGTTTTGTTCGAAAAATTTTATGTATTTTTCTTTTATCTCTTTGTAGGAAAGATGGTTCATAGAGGTAATTATATCAAGTACATTTCTATTTAGCTATTTGTTTGTGGAGGTTCTTCTTGAGCTTTCTGTACCTGCTCGAAAAGTTGCTTTATGGTGTCATCAGTTGGAAGATCTGTGCTTAAGTCTGGTTCTGGGGGCAGTATTTCTGTGGGAGCTGGAGTAGTTTCTTCTTCGATTACTGGTTCAGGAGCAGCAAAGATAACTGGTTCTTTCACTTCTTCTACTGGTACTTCAACTGGTTGTTTTTCCACTTTCTCTTTTATCTCTTCTGCTTGAACTGGAGGTTCGATATATTCTGGTTCTTGTTGCTGTATGAATGGTTGTATTGGTTCATTAGAGTGTGGTTCTTCCTGATCTCTCATTTTATCTTCTTTCCAGACATTAAAAATGATGATTGGAGCTACTATTGCGAGGATAACGACAACTAGTCCTATGCCTACAATTAGAAGGATTCTCTTACTTATATCTAGACCGAAGATGTTTATAGTTTCATCTTTTAATTCTTCTACAGAATTTTGTATTGTAAATGTCCATTCTTTTGTTACTTCGTGTCCAGCGGAATCTTTGAAATAGGCTTCTGCTTTGTGTATCCCTTCGGTTAAATCTTCTAATGGTTGATAAATGATTGTATATTCTTGAGTAGATATCTTGTTGATTTTTATCTCAGAAGTTTTATCTACGCTATCTAGTTTAAAGAGTATTGTCTTTTCGTCAATATCTGCTTTTTCTGCTGAGATTAGAGAGGCTTTAATGGTTACTCGTTTATTGGTTATTTTATCTGTACTGAGAGGTATCATATTTATGACCTGTGGTGCATCTATGATTGGAATATCGTTTGTAGGAATGGTAGATTGTCCAGATTTTGTAATTACAATTTCAGGAGAGATTGCTAATCCTGAAACTTGTGGGGATTGGTTATCTACTGCCTTAAGTATGACTTTGTATGTACCTGTATCTAGGTTGGAAGTAGAGAAATTGAAATTTCTTGTTTTAAAAGGGATATTAGTATTAATTGGAATCCAGTTTTCTGTATTTGTGTAATTCTTTGTGATGTAAAGTTGGTATTTGGTAATGAAGTTTAGATCATTTGCTTCCCAGGATACTGTAATATTTTTACCTTGTGTTACGGTCATTGGAGATACAGGACTTATGAATTTGACTATAGGGATGTCATTTTTTGCAGGACTGACACTTATAACCCAAGACTGTGATGCTAGATGCATACTGTAACCGTCGTGGATGAAGACATTTGCTAGGTAGCTACCAGGCACATTTGTTGAGCCGGTAAATTTGAGAGTTAGTTTCCCAGAAGATCCATCTTCAATTATTGTTGGCTTTAGCCACTTTGCCTCTGGTGTGAATGAGTAGGAATAATTTACTCTGTCATCATCTTCATCTACTGCAGAGAGGGTA
Organism: Candidatus Dojkabacteria bacterium; assembly: GCA_035377085.1. Taxonomy (GTDB): domain Bacteria; phylum Patescibacteriota; class Dojkabacteria; order SC72; family SC72; genus JAKPKF01. The sequence goes on along the minus strand of DAOSSC010000002.1, from coordinate 12,668 downwards.
TATTCATACACCGTTCCTGTTTTAATACTTTGAGATGGTTTTGAACTTGAAGGTTGAGATATGAATATGGGAGCACTATTATTTGCTAATGCTCGAAGACCTAGGACATCGTATTGACTACTTATCTTACATCCGACACTTCCGCCACTATCTTTTTTAATAATTCCTAAGAGATCTACAACACCGGATTTTGTTGGAGTAAATTTAAAGCTAGTGGCTATTTCTAGTGGAGCATTGTCGAATTTCTCACTATATATTGGATTACCTGATGAATCTGTAATGTCTAATTCTGAAATTATTGCATTAGAAAGTCTTGCATCTACCTGTATAGTTACGGTTTTACCAACTTCAAGCGTGTATGGATTAACATTAGGAAGAGAAATAATACAAGGATTTTCTTCACTAACCTCTAAATCTTCAAAAGCCCTATTTCTAATATCAAAGTTACCGTTTAAAACACCAAATACAACAAGTGGAATTGAAAGTAGAAGAAAGAAGGTTAGATATATGACAGATATTTGGGCAGATTTTCTTGGGGCTTTTATTCTTTGCATTAATATATAATAGACGTTATTTATTGGTTTGTGCAAGTTGATCGTTAATATCTTCCTGTGCATTTTTAAGAGCAGCCTCAGGATCTTGCCCATCCTCAACGACTGAAGTTATTAATTGATTTAAAGTCTGTTTAACAATAGTTTCATCTCCCATCTGCCAAGATTTCATATACGGTGCCATTTCAGCAATGGCTGTTAGGTACGAATTACCTGACATACTACTGTTCAATTCTACCAAAGAGTAAGGCTCTCCAAATGCTCTAATTTTGGATTCATTGGAGAATTTTGTCATCATATTTTCCTTCTGAGCTAAGAAATTCACAAAGTCCCAAGCGACATCTGTATTCTCAGAGGATTTATTGATTGCTTCTGCCCAGTAAGTTGAATAGTAGATTTTTTCTTGGTTGGCGACAAGTTGAGGAAGTGTTGCCATACCAAATTCAATTGTTGGAGAGGAAAGAATTATATCAAATGCTCTCCACGATGGAGCTATCATCATTCCCAATTTCCCAGAGTAAAACATCTCCAAGTCATATCTTAAGTCGGAAGACCAAACTGCCTGTTTACCAGTTGCAAATCCAGTGTAAAAATTGAGGATACTTCCAACCTTTGTGGTGTTTAAAGTTACATTAGTTCTTGTGGAATCAATAAGCTCAACTCCTTCTTGAAGAAGCAAAAATGAGAAAATTTCTGAGGCATGAAGAATATTTCTAGACGTACCAATTGCTAGTCCAGCCTGTGTAATTTTGCCTGAGGAATCTTTCTTTGTCAATTTATGTGCTAAATCTATTAAAGAATCCCAATCCTTTGGAGGTTCAGAAAATCCAACATCTGTAAGCAATTGCTTGTTGTAAAAAAGTACTAAGCCATCTATCTCAAGAGGAATAGCATAGAGTTTACCATCTTTAGCAGTAAAATCATTTAAAGCTGTAGGGTAGAAGGTTTGGGAGTATTGATCTCTAGTCATTACATTTTCTGGAAGTGGAGAAAGATATGAATAGTACTTTGGGACCCATGTGTTGTGTATCCTGAAAATATCTGGAGCGGGTTCTGTAGAGCTAGATGCTTGCTGAAGTCTTGTAAAAAGTCTACTTTCGTAATTGGAAAAAGTCTGCTGAGAATAAAGGATATTTACTCCAGGGTGGGTGGATTCGTATTCGTCAATTAAAGGTTGCATAACGGAAGATGGTTCCCACAGTCCCCAATATACTAGCTCAACATTTTTTACAGTGTTATTATTTCCATTATCTTTTGAAAGTAGAAGGAAGGTTCCTGTTCCAGCCAAAAGGAGGAAGAGGACTATGGCAATAATAATTATTAATTTTTTATTCTTAAATTCCATATATAAGTATTAAACTATATTTCTCTCTCTGCTACAACAACCAATCTTTTTGTTCCTATACCTAGGGGCCAACAGGTCATCAAAGTTACTGTTTCTTTGTTGTTATGTGTTCGCAGAATACTGAAATCATCAGGAGCAACTATTTTTTTGTTTCTTACCACATATGTCAATATTTCTTTGTCTCTTGTAATGATGACTTCTTGACCAATATCGATACTGTTTAATCTTGAGAATATTGTTTCGGGCAAATTTTTATGATTTCTAAAAAAAGAATCTACTGCACTATGTCCGTAAATGAATGAATTTCCACCATCCCCTGGTAGAGGAGTTCCTTTGAAATGTGCTACTCCATATTTTAAATACTTGTTATATATTTTTTCATCGCTGCTTTCTACATTTGGAGATATTTTTATATCTTTAATTCCAACACTAGAGATAGAGATGTACATATCTCTGTCATACTTGGTGTCAACAGTGATCTCCTTCTGAGTTCCAGATTCTGGATCATAAGAGTATTGGTTTGCTATCTCTATATCTCCAATTTGTTCTGCAAGATTAGCAAAGTAACTTTTTCCTGGATCATAATAAGCGAATTGTTCTTCGATATACTGTTTGTATGAGTCTGGTACCGGCTTAATTTTAAACTCTGTTCTTAGTTTCTCTATAAAACCGTCCAAGAAGGAGCCAGTTAACGGAATTAATTGCGTACTTACAATAACCAGACCAATAAAGGCAAGTATGCCAGAGATCCAGAGTTGAACATTTTTAGTTTTCTTTTCATTTTTTGTAGGGACATTCCATTCGTTTGTCATAGCATTTGATATTACCAGATTTAAAGATTTTTTTTAATGTATAAATATACCTCTAGCATATAATTGTATTGTTTGCTAGAATCTTTGGTTATGGCAAAAAGAGATTATTACGAAGTTCTTGGTGTAGACAAGAAGGCTACACAAGAAGAATTAAAAAAGGCATACAGAAAATTAGTTAAGAAATATCATCCAGATGTAAACAAGGATGGTGATGCTGAAGAAAAATTTAGAGAAGTTCAAGAAGCATATGAGGTGCTCTCGGATGAATCTAAGAGGTCCGCATATGATCAATACGGACATGCTGGTACTGCAGGTTTTAATCCTGGCTCAACAAATGGATACGATTTTGGTGGTGCTCCGTTTGACATGGGAGATATATTTAATACTTTTTTTGGAGGGAATAACGATTTTGGTTTTAATTTCTCAGGTTTTAATGAGCAATCAAGAGTAGATAGAGGGGCAGATATCAGGTACAGGGTAAGATTGAGTTTTGATGAGGCCATGAGAGGTGGAGAGTACGAGATAAAAATAACAAGAGATGTAGAGTGTGAGGTATGCAATGGTAGCGGTAGTGCAGATGGTAAAACAGAAAAGTGTTCTGTTTGTGGGGGAAGTGGGCAGGAGAGAAAAGTTAGATCTACAATTCTTGGACAAATAGCAGTTATGTCCACATGTTCAAGGTGTCATGGAACAGGGAAAGAGATAAAAAATCCATGTAAATCTTGTAGAGGAAGTGGAGTAAAGTCCATGCAGGAGAGTGTAAAGATAAAGATTCCTGCAGGAGCATATGATGGAATGGTTCTTAAATTTGGGAATGGTGGGAATGTCGGAAGGGATGGTGTGGGAGATCTGTATGTGGAGATTGAGGTTGAGCCGTCTGAGAAATTCGAGAGGAGAGGGAATGATATATATTCCGAGGAGAGCATCCCAGTTCACAGAGCAGTTCTTGGAGGTGATGTTCAGGTGGATACAATCCTTGGGGAGGTAAAATTGAGAATTCCTAAGGGGACTCAATCTGGTTCCATATTTAGAATCAAGGGGAAAGGATGTGCAGTTTTGAATTCAGAGAACCGAAGAGGCGATCATTATGTTAGAATAATAGTAGATATACCATCTAGGTTATCTGGGAAAGAGAAGGAACTTTGGGAAGAGCTGTCTAAAGTGTAGATTTGGTTTTGAGTTTAGAATGTGTTATACTAAACCTGAAAGTTATACAAAGAGAAGGTGGGATGGAAATTCTCACCTTTTTTATTAAACAAGCATATTAATTTTAATATATTTAGACCATGGCAATGACATCAGAATTTGTTGCTGCAATAAATCAAATCTCTGCAGAAAGAGGTATTGAAAAAGAGGAAATATTTAAAGCTTTAGAGTCAGCAATTCTTGTTGCATACAAAAAAGAAAAATACTTTGACTATTCACTCTCTGAAGAAGAGAAGGAAGAACTTGGAGATAATCTTTCCGTAGAATTGGACAGAGAGACAGGAGAGTTCAAACTCATAGCTACAAAAGAAGTTGTGCAGAAAGTTAAAGATGATAACAAGGAGATATCTGTATCTGAGGCAGAAATGATTTCACCAAGTGTTGAAGTGGGTGATTCTATTCAGATAGAAATGCCAACTGAAGATTTAGGAAGGATTGCTGCTCAAACAGCAAAACAGGTCATACTCCAGAAGATTAGAGAATCTGAGAAAGATGCTGTACTAGGAGAATTTAGTGACAAGGTTGGAGAGGTATTTACTGCACTTATGCAGAGAATGCAAAAAGGACAAGTCATATTTGAAATCGGAAAAGCTACTGCAATTATGCCACAGGAAGAGCAAATATCAAATGAATTCTACAGGTTGGGTGATAGGTATAAAGTACTCTTAAAAAGTATTGAGGATGGAGAAATGATAGTATCAAGAGCAGATCCTGCCTTTCTCATAGAGCTTTTCAAACTAGAAGTTCCAGAGATAGAGTCTGGAGTTGTAGAGATAAAAGCAGTCGCAAGAGAAGCTGGTTCTAGAAGTAAGATAGCCGTAGTATCACATCAAGAAGGTGTTGACCCAATTGGTTCATGTGTAGGACAAAGAGGTATCCGTATTGCCAATGTTATGAATGAAATTGGAGAGGAGAAAATAGATATCATTGAGTGGGATGAACAACCTGAGAAATTTGTTGCAAATGCACTAAGTCCAGCAAAAATTGAGAGTGTAAAGATCAAAGAAGACACGGCAACAGTAAAAGTAGATGATGAACAGTTATCCCTAGCTATTGGTAGAGAAGGACAAAATGTCAGATTGGCATGGAAATTAACAGGTATTAAAATTGACATTGTTGGTTCCTCAGGTAAAACACCAGAGAGGAAAGAGAAAGTTGAAGAAACAGAAGAGGTAAAAGAGAAAGAGGAAAAGAAGAACGAAAAGAAAGCCAAAAAAGTAAAGAAGATTAAAAAAGAGAAAAAATCAGAGGAATAATATTATGAGAAGGTTTGTATGTCTAAGAAAGTTACAAATAAAATTGAAGAGTGTGAGAGAATACCAATTGTAACAATTCTTGGGCATGTAGATCATGGAAAAACCTCAATACTAGACAAAATAAGAGAAACTAATGTTCAGGGATGTGAAGTTGGTGGAATTACACAGAAAGTCTCCCTTTTTACAGTAAAGGTAAAAGGTGGAAAACAGATAACATTTGTAGATACCCCAGGACATGAAGCTTTCGATTTGATGAGATCCCGAGGTGGAAGTATTGCAGACATAGTGCTTTTGGTAGTAGCTGCAGATGATGGAGTTAAACCTCAAACAAAAGAATCCATAGAAATCATAAATAAGTCTTCTGCTAAACCAATAGTTGTCATAAATAAATGCGATCTCCCAAATATAGATTTACCAAAAGTGAAAAGAGATATTGTAAATAATGGTCTTCAAATTGAAGAACTTGGTGGAAATGTTCCAGTTGTTGAAGTTTCTGCAAAAACAGGAAAAGGATTAGATGAGCTCTTAGATTTAATTCTTCTAGTTTCTGAAATAGATGGATTACAAGATAGAGGAGAATTACCAGCTGGTGTTGTTGGAAGAGCTTTTGTTCTCGAATCTGTCAAAGATCAATCTAAAGGTAATATGTCTTCACTAGCCCTAATACAAGGTCATATATGTCCAGGAGATTGGTTTGGATACAAGGTTGGAGGTGAGTTTAAGGTAGAGAAAGTAAAGGGAATAATAACTGAAGAGAATGAAAATGTCTGTATTCTCAGTTGTGGTTGTGGAGGAAAAGTTTTAGGAGTATCAAATCTCTTGGAACTTGGAACAGAAGTTTTTATCCTTGAAAAAAACGATATTAACATTCTCCAAAATCTTTACAAACAAGAAGCCAAGATTGAAGAAGAAGGTGAATTTACAATTGAAGATTTCTTTGTCGAAAACAAAGTAGATCCAAGTAAGATGTTAAATGTCATAATCAAGAGCTCTTCCGAAGGGTCACTTGAAGCAATAAGAAAAGCAGTCCTTAAGATTGAGGAGGATGGATATAGAGTAAATATACTCTTAGATGGTGTAGGAAATATCTCAATGAGTGATGTTGAGCGAGCTCAGATTTCCAAAGCAATTGTTTTGGGATTTGAAGTTGGTATTGAAGCTGGTGTTGAAGATCTAGCAAAAAAGAACAAAGTCTTGGTAAGAACATATGACATAATTTACAAACTAATTGATGAAATTACTGAAGCTGTTACCATGATGTCTCTTCCTGAGAGTACTGAAGAAGAAATAGGTAATGCTACAATCAAGGCTGTATTTGTCCTTTCAAACGGGACAAAAGTACTTGGTAGTAGAGTAAACGAAGGAATAATGAAAAGAGATTGTAAAGTAGATATTGTAAGAAAAGATGAAATAGTTGCAGAAGGGAAGATTAAATCCCTGAGAATTAATAAAGATATCGTTAACGAAGTAAAAAATGGGTCAGATTGTGGAATCCAGTTAGAAAAAGATGTCGATGTAAAAGAAGGCGACGAAGTGCACTGTTACAAGATTGTTAGACAATAATACTTCTTGACAGATGACCTATAAAATTATACAATGTTTTCGATTTGGAAAATCTCTATTGTAAATAGAAAAAGATAATGATACTCTATATTTAACCAGTATGTCATTAGAAAAAACAGAAAAACAAAATGTTGTAAATAAGTACGCCCTCCACGAGGGTGATACTGGTTCACCTGAGGTTCAGATTGCACTTCTCACCTTACAGATAGAGAAACTAAGTGAACATCTCAAAGGGCATAAGAAAGATAATCACTCTAGAAAAGGATTACTTCAAATGGTAGGAAAAAGAAGAAGATTAATCGAGTACCTCAAAAGTAACGAACCTGATAGATATACCGAATTAGCGAAGAAGTTAAAAATATAGCCTCTTTCTTTGTAAAAACTTTCAATTTATACTATAACCATAGTTATACTTTAGTATTACATAATTTTTTAATTAATATACATGCTTTTTAAAGAAATAAAACATGAATTTGAGATAGATGGTAGAAAGTGTTCCTTTGAAACAGGAAAATTAGCTTTGAGATCTGAGTCCTCAATATTGGCAAGAATGGGAGATACAGTAATAACAGTCAATGTTAACTGTGCTCCTCAAAAACAAGAATTTGATTTTTTTCCTCTTACAGTAGAGTACATAGAGAAATTCTATGCATCAGGAAAGATAAATGGATCTAGATTTGTAAAAAGAGAAAGATTCCCAAGTGATGATGCTGTACTTAAAGCAAGAATGATAGATAGGGCAGTTAGACCAAGATTCCCTAAAGATTACAAAAATGAAATAAACCTCATAATTACTGTTATGTCATATGATGAAGAGAATGATCCTCTTCTTTTAGCATTAAATGCATCTTCAGTAGCTTTGATGAATTCAACAGCTCCTTTCAATGGGCCAATAGCTAGTGTAAGAGTAAGCGAAGATGGAAAGCACATATTTAAGGCAATGGACATTACCTCACAGGAAGACAAAATGAACTATGTTGTATCCGGAGATGGAAAAGTATTCACAATGATAGATGCAGCTTGCTATGAAGTTGAAGAAGAAAAAATACTTGAGAGTATGAAGAAATCTTTAGACTTGATGAATCCATGGTTGAAAGCACAGGAAGAGTTCCTTTCAAAATTAGAGAAGAAAAACAAAGAGTATCCATCATATGCACTTCCAGAGGAAGCAGTCACAATAGTCAAAGAGTTTTTAACAGAGGAAAAGATAAGGGAGAATCTAATTAAAGCAGATGACAAATTACATGAGAGTACAAAAGAAGAATTATCCCAGAATTTTGAGAGTAAATATACAAAGGCTGTATTGGCAGAAGCTTATGATTACCTACTTAAGAAAGCATTGAGAAAGATTGTATTAGAAGAGAACAAGAGAGTTGATGGTAGAGGAATAGAAGAAATTAGAGAAATGTACACAGAAGTAGATTTACTTCCAAGAGTACACGGTTCTGCACTTTTCACTAGGGGAGTAACTCAAACTCTTACAATTGCTACTTTAGGTAGTTTAAGAGATGTAAGACTTGTCGATGACATGGAAGGTGAGAGGGAGCAGAGATATATGCATTTCTACAATGATTTACCATTTGCATACGGACAGTGTGACAGAGTCAAATTAATGCCAAGTAGAAGAGCTCTAGGACATGGAATGTTAGCAGAGAAGGCATTACTTCCAGTTATCCCTACAGAAAAAGAATTCCCATACACGATTTTGGTTATGAGTGAGATTCAAGGAGAGAATGGTTCTAGCTCAATGGCATCTGCATGTGGTTCTTCAATGGCCTTAATGGCTGCAGGTGTACCTTTAAGAAAACCAGTCGGAGGAATTGCTTGTGGTTTAGTTACTGCAGAAGATGGTTCCTTCAAGGTCCTTACAGATATGCAAGGTGTAGAAGATTTCTACGGAGATATGGACTTCAAGATTACAGGAACAAAGGATGGAATTACAGCAGTACAGATGGATACAAAAACAGATGGATTAAGTATGGAGATAGTAGAACAGACATTCAAACAATCTAAGGAAGCAAGAGCTAAAGTACTAGAAAAGATGGCAGAGACAATCTCTGAAGCTAGAAAAGAACTCTCAAGCTTTGCTCCAAGAGTTGCTCAAGTTAAAGTCTCTGTAGATAAAATTGGTGAGATTATTGGACCAGGAGGAAAACATATTAAAGAGCTTTCAGAAATAACTGGTGCAGAGGTAGAGATAGAAGAGGATGGTACAGTAAATATTTATGCTACATCACAGGAAGCTATAGATATGGCAGTTAAAAGAATAGAGATGTATGACTTTAAGCCAGTCGTAGGACAAATATATGAAGGTAAAGTTGCATCCATAATGCCATATGGTGGGTTTGTAGATTTAGTTCCAGGTGTTTCTGGACTACTCCATGTCTCTGAAATGTCAGATGATTTTGTAAAAGATGTAAGACAGTTCATAAATGAAGGAGATATTATCAAAGTAAAGGTTGTTGGTATAGACAATATGGGTAAGATAAAACTTTCTATGAAAGGTCTCAATAAGAAAGAAGAAGAGAAGGGACAGTCCTAGGACTGCCCCCTGTTCAATAGAAAATAGTCTTGTCTAGATAGAACTTCGGAAGTCCTTTGTCTTTGGAACCGAGCTTTTTGCAAAGCGATTTTGGTTTGTGTTTTTGGTGTTTTGAGCTAGAGAAGTCGTTTTTCGCTTGGAACTTAGGGACAGACCTAGGGCAGTTCCTAGGGTTGGGACTTTTTGATCTTAGCAATGTAAAAGGCCATCATTTTACTACTTGGTAGCAATCTGGTGGTCTTTTTTACCTTAGGATTGTAAATATTTCCGCTCCATTTGGTTATACCTTTGTCGTAGTGTAATCCTGTTTCCTCAACCTGTGCATTTGGAAAATGATCTAAAAGAAAAGTAACAACACCCTCATTCTCTTCTGGTTCCAAGGTACATGTAGAGTAAACCATTGTGCCTCCAGGCTTCAATGCTCTAAATGCAGAAAGTATTAAATCTTTCTGTATATATGAACACCTCTTTATCTTATCTATACTCCAGAACCTAAGAGGTTTCTCCCCTCGCATATATATCATTCCCTCTCCACTACATGGTGCATCCAAAAGTATTTTGTCGAAGTAGTTGGGATATTTTGTTCCAAAATCTGTCGCATCACTTAGTGTAGCTTTTGCATTCTTAGCACCAAACTGTGTAAGCACATTTCTCAAAGAAGATACCCTTGCAGGATCTGAATCATTTGCAATTATCATACCTTTATTATTCATCAATGCAGAAATATGAGTTGTTTTACTCCCTGGTGCTGCACACATATCTAAAACCTTCTCACCAGGTTTAGGGTCAAGAACTAAAGCTGCTAATATACTTGAAAGATTCTGTATGTAAAATTTCCCATCTTGGTATTCCTCAGTCTGCGACATCTCGGATTTATCCATATTCAAAACAAAGTATGTGTCTTTTACAGAAGGGATTTCTTGTAATTCAATATCTTTCTCTTCAAGAGATAGTTTCGTTTTCTCTGTATTGCCTTTCAAAGGGTTTAATCTAATTGTAGTTATGGCTCTTTGGGAGAAGAGACTCTCCACTTTATCTTTTGGTACTAGCAAAATACTGGCTATTCTAGATATGAAAATATCTTCCTTGGTAAAGAAACGATCTTTGTTATTTTGTTGAACAAAATTTCTTGGTTTTCTGTAATTTGTTCTTGTTGGTTTTTTCATTAGATCTCTCCCTTAATATATTTAATTATGCTTCCAATTACCAATCCAGTAGTCTCTGTTCTTAGGATATTTCCTTTAAGCTGGATAAATTGGAAACCAAGTCTTTTAAGTATATCAATATCTGAAGAACTCCATCCTTTCTCGGGACCAATGGCAATATATACTGGTCTACTATCAATTACAATGTCACTAAGGTATTTTGTTGGGACATTTTCTGTAGCTAGACATATCTTTATAGAATTATTCTCAAATTGGTATTTAGCTAATTCTTCCATATTCAATGGTTTTTCAATGATTGTAGGGAAGATATTTCTAGATTGTTCTGTAGCATCTTTTACTATTTTGTTCCAGAGAGGATAGTCTTTTAATGCTTTCTTTTTGTTCTTAAGAGAATATTTAGTCTCTACTGGGATTATTTTCTCTATACCAATCTCTACACTTTTTTCTATGAAGTAATTAAATTTCGAATCATTACTTAAGGATTGTATGATGGTAATGCTTGGCACATATTTCGTATCTCTAGTACCTTTTTCTTCGATAATTTCTACCTCTACGGAGTTTTTGGATATATCTGTGATTTGTCCAAGGAAGATTTTCTCATATGTTTCTATCTCTACGATATCCTCGATGTGTGCTTCCTTGCCGGAGAGGATTAGCTCACTATCTGAATCCGACAGGTGGGTTATATCTCCAATTGCTAATTTGTGTTTTATGAAATATTTTTTCATCATTGGATTATATCACCATATTTGACATATTCCCCATTATTTTGTTTGATATATGTATATATATTTAAATCTGTTCATTATGAGTATCACCACTGTTAAGGTTCTACGAACAATATCTAAGATTGTTCTTTTAGTAGTTGGGATAGGGATTATTGGTTATGGTGGTCTAATGATTTACAAGTCTGTCATCAATAAACCTCAGAGAGTTAGGATAACGAATGTGACGGATTCTGCAGCTACTATTACTTGGGTTACAGATAATCCTGTAAGGGGTGTTGTGTATTACAAGGACGAGGGGAGTTTTCTTCCTGGTCCTTTGGGTTTCCTAGGTAGTAAGGTTGCCTACGATGACAGGGATTTTGCAAGAGCACAGGATGAGTGTGTGAAGGCTTTTAATGAGAATGCTAAGAATACTAAGGATGAGGATTTTGCTGTAGATGGAAATAATTTTGATTGTGAAAATATTCCTGTAGAGAAGTTAGGTGCGTATTATACACATAGTGTAACGATTAAGAATTTGAATGAAAGTAGTACATATTTCTTTGTGGTAGGTAATGGTATATGGAGCTGGAATGTAGATGGTGTAGATAAGGAGATTAGTGAAAATGATTTGCCCATTGCAAATAGTTTTAATTTCAAGACTAGTCGATTACTAGAGGAGGTTCCTACACCTAATATTGCCTATGGAACTGTGTATGCAGGAGAGTATGTAGATGGGGAAGCTCTTGTTGAATCCGAATCTAAGGATTCTTTGGTATTTGCATATTTAACAGTTAATGGAATTAATTCTCAAATTATATCTGCTGTCACCAATAGCGATGGGGGGTGGACCTTTGACAAGAGTAATTTCAGAGATACTGAAGGTAATTTAATAACAGATTTGAGTGAAGTGAGTATGATGGTCTGTGCACAGTATGAAAATGTCAATCCAAAGAGCTGTGCAAAAGTTACTGAAAATTTAAATAATGATACAGTTGTAGATTTGCAAGGAAATCTTGTTGAAGATTTGGAAACATATAAAAAGGATATATTTTTAAAGAAATTTGACGAATTACTAAATAAAATCTATGCAATGAGTTCTGATGGTCACGATATGAGCAAATGTACAGATTCTGGAGTGTCTGGTTGCGCTCCAAGTACTGCGAAATGTATAAAAAAATGTCCAGTAACAGGTACGACCTTGTTTGATTGGGTTGATGTTGGAACTGTAGCTAATGGAGATTGTAATTTACCTTCTTATTGTGGAGGTTGTACTGCTGCTGATAATGCTAGAGGATGTATTGATGGTACTTCGGGAGATAATCACTCGAAGATGTGTCTTCCAAGCTCGGGCACATATTTTTGGAAAGATTGGAATAATTCTGATAGCTGTATCGATTCTGGTAGCGGAGAGACTAATTGCAAAACGAATGGAGAGTGTCAGAATGTATATAATGGAGCAAGGAAGGTTTGTGTCAATTATAATTGGGTAACAGAGCAAGGGTCTTGTGGTAGTAGTG
>DAOSSC010000001.1:0-41743 GCA_035377085.1 Candidatus Dojkabacteria bacterium | reverse complement strand
ACTCTATCATTTATGAATTTGTAATCGTCTGGAAGAATACTATTAAATATTACTCTACCAACAGATGTATTAAGTCTTTCTCCTTTTGCTCTTACTATTATTTCTTCCTTTATACTTATTAACTCTCTTTCATATGCTTTTACAGCACTATCTGCAGATTCATATGCTTTTGGATTCTTCTTGGCTTCAAAGTCTGTCATTAGATAAAAACCCAGTAACATATCTTTTGCAGGACTTGCTAGTACCTGACCGTTGGAGATATTTACAATGCTCTTTGAAGACATCATTTCTTTTTCAGCTTCTTTCCTGGCCTCATCGGTCAGAAGAATATGGACAGCCATCTGGTCTCCATCGAAGTCAGCATTAAATGCTTTACATACCAATGGGTGTATTCTGATAGCTTCTCCTTCTACAAGTTTTGGATAGAAACCCTGTACACTATACTTATGAAGTGTAGGTGCACGATTTAGGAGCACAGGTTTGTTCTTAATAATTTCCTCTAATATATCCCAGATGAAATCTTGCTCTTCTTCTATCATTTCCTTTGCCATTCTTACATTTGGAGCAATCTCTCTGGCGAGTAATTGTTGTATTACAAATGGTTTAAACATTTCCAGCGCAACAGATTTTGGAAGTCCACATTGGTCAAACTTCAAACTTGGATCTCCATCGATAACTGCACGTCCCGAGTAATCAACTCGTTTTCCAAGAAGGTTCTTTCTGAATATACCTTTCTTTCCTCTTAAATCATCTGTAAGTGACTGGTATGGCAATCTCTTGTTATTCATCATAGCCTTGGAAGGTCTATGTGAGTTGTCTATCAATGCATCTACAGACTCCTGAAGCATTCTTTTCTCATTTCTAAGAATTACATCTGGTGCTCCAATTTCAATTAATCTTCTTAAACGGTTGTTTCTGTTAATAATTCTTCTGTACAGGTCATTTAAATCCGAAGTTGCAAATTTACCACCTGACAAAGGAATAATTGGTCTTAGCTCTGGAGGTAGAACTGGAAGAATCGTGATTATCATCCATCCTGGATTCAAATTGTTCTTCTTAAACCCTTCTAGGTATTGTATTCTCCTTATTGTGGCTAACTTTCTCTCACCTTTTTCTTTTTCAGCTCTCTTTCTTAATTTACCAGTCTCTTTTTCTAAATCTAAGTTCTCAAGAAGTTTTTTAATTGCCTCCGCACCCATCATAGCTTCAAAGAAGAGTAGGTCTCTCTCCTCTAAATCCATATATTCATCTTCAGAAAGAACTGTTCCTACCTTCAATTTCTCAATAACCTGTAGAATTCTTGTATAGAAAGAATCTATCTCTTCCTCTTTCTCTGCAAATTCCCTTCTAATCTTTGCTAAACTCTGTTTTCTACTGTGCTCAACCTGACTAATCTTGAATTCAGAGTTCTTCTCTTTCTTCTTTTTAATTTCTTTAATTTGTTCATCATACATCTCACCAGTCATTTTTAACTCTTCTTCTAACTGAGTGCTTAGAGATGTAATCTCTCCCTCTCTCTGTGCATTAGCTTTTTCTATTATTTCTGTTTTTCTGTTTTTCTCAACATTTACTACCATATATCTTGTGTAGTAGATTACTGAAAGAAGTTTTTTATGAGATATGTTTAAGACAATGGACATCTTGTTTGGAATACCATATGCAAACCATACATGTGCTACAGGGACACAGAGTTCTATGTGACCCATTCTTTCTCTTCTTACATCCTGAGTTGTAACCTCTACCCCACACTTGTCACAAACAATTCCCTTATATCTAATTTTCTTGTATTTGCCACAGTAGCATTCATAGTTCTTGGTTGGTCCAAATATCTTCTCACAGAAAAGACCATCTGGTTCTGCTCTAAATGTACGATAGTTAATTGTTTCTGCTTTTGTAACCTCTCCGTAAGACCAGTTAAGAATCTGTTCTGGAGAAGCTAATGTAAGCTTCAATATATCTACTTCGTTTAGATTTTTCTTCTCGTTAAATATTTTCTTCATTTTGTGCTACCTCCTCTTCTTCTGTCGAAGATTTACTTGAAATTAAATCCATATTCAAACATAGAGCATTAAATTCCTTAGAGAGTACTTTGAAAGACTCTGGGATATTTACATTCTCTATTTTTTCTCCGTGAATGATCGCTTTGTAAGCAGCAGATCTTCCCTTCACATCGTCAGATTTGATGGTTAACATCTCCTGAAGAGCATAAGGTGCTCCATGTGATTCTAGTGCCCAGACTTCCATTTCTCCAAATCTCTGTCCTCCCATTTGTGCTTTTCCACCAAGCGGTTGTTGAGATACTGCAGTGTATGGTCCTGTAGATCTTGCATGTACTTTCTCATCTGCAATGTGATGAAGTTTAAGTACATATTTGATTCCTACAGCAATCTGTCTTGGGAACTTCTTTCCTGTTCTTCCATCATACAAGGTAATCTTCTCATTCATCTCAAGTCCATGTTTCTTTAATTCAGCCTCTAACCACTCATCATTCTTTCCCTCAAAGATTGGGAATGCCAATTTTTCTCCCAATTCTTTTGCATATCTTCCATAATGAATTTCTTGAGCCTGTCCCATGTTCATTCTTTTTAGGAATGTAGGAGTTAAGACTAAATCTACTGGCTCTCCATCTTCTGTGAAAGGCATATCTTCGATAGGTCTAATAGCTGCAACAGTATTTTTGTCTCCGTGTCTTCCTGCTATTTTATCTCCGAAGTTAATTTTCTTTGTATTTGCTACCCATACTTTTACCTCTTGCAAAACTCCTGGAGAAAGTTTGTCTCCTTTGTCTGCAGAAAGTATCTGACTTCTGATTACAATTCCGTCTTCTCCATGTGGAATTCGCAAAGAGTTATCTCTAACATCACTTGCAGATTCTCCAAAAATTGCTCGTAGGAGTCTCTCTTCTGCTGTTAGCTCTTTTTCTCCTCTTGGGGCAACTACACCTACCAATATATCTCCAGATTTAACTCTAACACCATTTCTTACAATTCCTTGTGCATCTAATTTCTGAAGTATTCTGTCATTTACATGTGGGATATCTGCTGTGATTACTTCTGGACCTAGTTCTGTATCTCTAATTTCTACCTGATACTCTCTAATATGTACAGATGTTAAAAGATCGTCTCTTACAATTCTCTCAGAGATTATTACTGAATCCTCGTAGTTGTATCCTTCGTAGAACATGAGTGCAGCTTTAAGGTTGATACCCAAAGCAAGCTCACCGTTGACCATCGTTGGACCATCTACAAGAATGTCATCTTTTTTAAATTTGTCTCCTACATTTAATACTGGCTTCTGAGAGAAACTTCTGTTGTCATTACTCCTGTAGAAGGAAACAAGATTGTAATCTTTTACTCCAAGCTTTTTGTATTTAACGGACATTTTTCTTGCATCCACATAGTAAACTTCTCCTTCATCTTCTGCGTAAATTCCCCAGAGTGACTGCTTTGCAACGACCTCTTCCAATCCTGTGCCTATTAACGGAGACTCCTGTTTTACAAGAGGGACTGCCTGCCTTTGTTGGTTTGCACCTACTAAGGCTCTCATAGCATCGTTGTGAGAAACAAATGGTACTAAAGCCATACCCAAGCCTGCTTGCTGACTTGCTAGAAGATCTACATAGTCTACTGTATTTACATCTTCGAGCATAAAGTCACCTTTATGTCTGACTGGTACAATCGTATCTTGAATATTTCCAAATTCATCTGTACTAATAGTAGCTGTGGAAATGAAATGATCCTCTTCTTCCATAGCATCGAAGTAAACTACTTCATTATCTATGAATGGTTTTACTTTTACATTTTTAATTTCTTTTTGCTCAGTAATTTTCTTTACTAATTCTTCTGTAAGAAGTTCTCCAGCTTTAACCAAAATCTTTTTACCAACTTTAATATCTTCTGTAGCAACTTTATTTAATAGTCTGACCTTGTTATTCTGTACCTCATGTAAAACTTTTCTGTAAGGTGCAGAAAGAAATCCAAATTCATTTATTTTTGCTAACATTGCCAACTGTGTAACAACACCAATACTTGCACTCTCTGGACTGGTTACTGGGTCAAATTTAGAATACTGAGAATTATGTACCTCTCTGATAGAAAATGTCGCTCTGTCTTTAGAAATACCTCCAGGTCCACCTGCGGTTACTTTTCTCTTATTTTCTAATTCAGAAAGAATATTTGTCTGTTCCATGAATGTTGAAAGCGCATTTGCTCCAAAGAATGACTGAATGGATGCAGCAATTGGTTTTGTACCTACAAGCATAGAAGGAGTAACCTTTGCATCTTGTCCATACAAACTCATTTTATCTTTAATATTCTTTTCTAGTCTTCTGACACCTGCATTTAATTGTCTCTCCAGTATTTCTCCTACACTTCTAATTCTTCTGTTACATAGATGATCTATGTCATCGGCAGGAAGAACACCATTGTTAATTTGAATTAATCTCTTTACTATTAATACGAGATCTTTAGGATACAACATAACCTCTTCTGGTTTGTTGATATCACATGTAGTTCCTAATTTTCTATTTAATTGGTATCTTCCAATCTTTCCTAAGTCAAATTTTCTAATATTGAAGAAGTTACTCTTAATATATTTCTCTGCACTTTCTAGTGTTACTGATTCATCTGGCCTTAATTTGTTATAGATACTTATAACTGCCTCTTCTTTATTCTTTGTAAAATCTCTTGCCAAGGTAGACTCTATATATTTGTATTCATTATGTGTATCTACATCTGCAAAAAGCTTTCTAATTTCATCATCTGTTTCCCATCCAAGAACTCTTAAAAGCTCAGTTATCAAGACCTTTGGTCTCTTAGGAAGAATTCTCATAGAGATAACATTATGTTTATTAGTATCAATTTCATACCATGGACCTCTTCCCGGCATAAGTCTAACCTTATGTAATGTTCTAGTTGGTAATTTGTCTGATTCCTCGTACAAAACTCCCTCAGCTCTTACTATCTGATGTGTTACAACTCTTCTTACTCCATTGAATACAAAAACTCCATCGTCTGTCATTACTGGAAGATCTGTAATGAATATTTCCTGCTCTTTAATTTCTCCTGTTTTATTATTTAGAAGTTGTACTTTTGCATACACTGGAACTTCATAAGAAAGGCCTTTTGTTATTGCTTCTTCAATAGTTCTATATGGTTGACCATACCTGAAATCTTTAAATTCCAAAGTCCACATTTTTTCCATATTATCCTTAACAGGATTAATATCGGCAAAAAGTCTTTGGAAACCATTTTCGTAGAAATCTTTAAAAGAAATAATCTGAGCTTCAATCAGGTTAGGAAATTCAATCCCACCGGAATAGTTTAGTCCCAAATCTAATCTTCCGGCCTTATTGCGTTGAGGTTTAATCATAAAGCGATATTTATACTTAATGTTATAACATTATCCTTACAAGCTTTTATGTTTATGACTCATGCGAGCCATACAAAAAACATCGCGTTGTAAGCAAAAACAACGGAACTCGAAGGATGTTATCATATTTAGCACCATTAGTCAAAGGTTTTTGGCATAATTAATATATTATTTTACACTAGACCTTTGGACTATATTTATATATCATATTTTAGTCTTTGTAAAAAACTTCTTATTATCTTATTATTTATTATATAATAAACAAATGCCCAGACCAAAGAAAAAAGAAAAACTTACTATTCAGAGTGGCGAAACAAAAATATTGATAGGAATAATCCTGTTTGTTTTAGGTTTAGCAATTGGTATAGCCTCATTTATGCCTCTTACATCACCACTTTTTAACCAAGTAACCCTTACGCTTGGATACTCTTCAATAGCATGGGGATTATTTCTACTATACATATCCTTTTTCCTTCTCACAAAAAGTAAAAAATTTAAATCCTTGAAACAGGCACTTGGACTTTTTTTCTTTTCTGCTTCTCTTAGTATTCTTCTTACATTTTGGCAAGTAGAGGAACAGTTAAATAATCCAGATTCGCTAAGAAGCGCCGGTGGAGAAGTTGGTAAAATACTACACTTGAGCCTTAATAATTTCGTTGGTGACCTCATAGAGATAATAATAGTCTTGATTCTTTTGGTAATAGCCTTCTCCTTAATTACAGGAACTACATTGGAACAGATAAGGGATTTTCTTGAATCTTCTGGAAAGAAAGATAAAGAAGATGAAAAAGGTTTCGACCTTCTTTCTCTTTTTGCAAAGAAAGATTCTCTTGGAGATGAAAAGGATGTGGAGATAATAGAGGGAGAACCAGAGGAGGATGACCAAAAACGACTGGATAACGCTTTCTCAGAGGGTATTGAGCCTCCAATTCAACCAATCTCTCCGAGCATCTCTACTGAAGAAGATTTTGACAGTGCAGTTAGACAGGTAGATTCAAAGGTGGAAGATAGAGAACCTGAGAGGCCAAAATATCCAAACTGGGAGTTTCCTTCGCTAGATATACTCCAAGATGTAGAGGTCCAAAAACAGAACAAACAGATTTACAGAGATAAGGCCATAGTTATAGAACAAACCTTGAAGAGCTTCGGAATTCCTGCAAAAGTAGCTCAAATATCCGTAGGACCTACTGTTTTAAGGTTCGCTTTAAGTATTAGTACTGGAACAAAGGTATCTAGAGTCAAAAATCTAAGTAACGATTTAGCACTAGCCTTAGCATCTCAGACATCTTCCGTAAGAGTTGAAGCTCCAATTCCAGGAACTTCCTTTGTCGGAGTCGAGATTCCAAATCCAACACCAAACTTCGTTTACATTAAAGAAATGATTGCAAGACTGAGAAAAGAACCAGATAAGTATGAGCTACCTTTAATCCTTGGAAAGGATATTTCTGGAAAAACAATGATACGAGATTTAGGTAAAATTCCACACCTCTTAGTTGCAGGTGCTACAGGTACAGGAAAATCTGTAGCTATAAACTCCATAATTTCTGGCTTACTCATGACAAAAACTCCAGATGAGGTCAAATTCATAATGATTGACCCTAAAATGGGTGTAGAAATGGCAGCATACAATGGTATTCCACATTTACTAAATCCAGTAATTACAGATATGGATTTGGTAGTAAATGCACTTCAATGGACAATCAATGAAATGTTTAAGAGATACAGGCAGCTAAAACAGGCCCATACTAAAAAACTTTCCGAATACAACAAGAAAATGGGGTATGTAGCTATGCCGTATATAGTAGTAGTAATAGACGAAATGGCAGACCTGATGCTCTCCTGTGGTGCAGATGTAGAAGGTAAAATCCAAAGACTTGCACAGATGGGAAGAGCTGTAGGAGTTCACCTCATACTTGCAACTCAAAGACCTACAGTCAATGTAATAACCGGTCTCATCAAAGCAAATGTTCCAGGAAGAATGGCATTTGCGGTTGCAACAGCTATGGATTCTAGAGTAATCTTGGACGATACAGGTGCAGAAACTCTCCTTGGAAACGGAGATATGCTTTTCAAAGATCAATCGACACCAAGACCCATTAGAGTCCAAGGGACATATACTTCTACAGAAGATAATGATGCAGTTATCAACGCAATAAAAGAGAAAGTTCAAGGAAAAGAGATTGAATACTCAGAAGATTTAGCACAAGCCATTGAAAAAGGTCCACAAACAGGTGATGGTACAAACAGAGAAGAAAGAGATCCTGATTTTCCAAAAGCTCTTGAGATAGCAATACTTAACAAACATATCTCAGCATCTTTCCTACAAAGAAAAATGAAAATCGGATACAACAAAGCCGCGAGACTCATAGACCAGCTTTACGAGTCAGGTGCAATAGGACCGATAGATGGAGTAAAACCGAGACAAGTATTGGTTTCTTCTGCTTCGCAGATACTTGGGAAGAAAAATGATGACGAGAATGTTCAATAAGTAGTAGAATTGGTCATGATTACAGCAGGAGAAGTATTAAAATCTAAAAGAGAATCCCTAGGTAAAAGCTTAGAAACCGTATCAGAAGACACAAAGATTCAAATTCGTTTTCTGCGATATATAGAAGATAATGACTTTTCAAAGTTTGATTCCGATGTATTCCTTACTGGTTTCATAAAAATATATTCCCAATATCTAGATTTAGATTCCACAAAAGTGCTTGCTCTTTTTAGGAGAAGTAAACCAACTGCAAAGAAAAATGATCTAAAAACAAAAAGTAAATCTCTTTTTAAAGTTAAAAAGTCTTTCTTTACACCAAAGTTTTTCATAACCCTTTCAATTGCACTCTTTCTTCTACTTGTCATTGGATACATAGGCATACAGATATATAACTTTCAGAGTCCTCCTAAGCTACAAATAACAGAACCACAGAACAATCTTACAACAACATCACAATATTTAACTATAAAAGGTATAACAGAGGAAAACTCCTCTTTAGATATCAATGATTCTCCAGTAAAAATAAATAATGATGGAACTTTTGAAAAAGAGCTAACCCTTAAGGAAGGTGTTAACTTAATAACTGTTACTGTAAGAAAAAACAGTAATACAATTCTAGAATCAACAGAAATTCTTAAAGTTACATACACAAAAGAACAGGAACAAATAGTGGAAAAAGAGGAGCCACAAACAAACACCCTACGACTTGAGGTCTCAAACTCAGTAGCATGGATAAAACTAGATATAGATGGACAAAATAAAATTTCACAAAATGTTCAACCATCAAAACAGAATTTTACTGTAGAAAGAAATTTTCGAGTGACCACTGGAAGACTTGCAAATACAAAAATTTTCTTTAATGATGCACCAATCTCCTGGAATACAAACACAACAACAGGAGTAGCAGAAATATCTTGTGAGATTATCAACCAATTATTAAACTGCAAATAATCCACTTTTGATGATATAATCAGCTAAAGTATGGATCAAAATAATCAGATAGAAGAGATTAAGAACCGTTTGGATATAGTTCAGGTTGTAGGTAAGTATGTCCAACTAAAACAAGCTGGCAAGAACTTCTCTGGACTATGTCCATTCCATAAGGAGAAAACTCCTTCCTTCATTGTAAGTCCAGATATTCAAAGATATAAATGCTTTGGATGTGGAGAAACAGGAGATATCTTTAACTTTGTTCAAAAGATAGAAAACATTGACTTTGTAGAAGCCCTTGAAAAATTAGCAAAAGAAGCAGGAGTTGATCTCAAACGGTTCGAAAAAGATAGTAAATACAAGAGACTTGAAGATATCAACTATCTCTCAACAAAATATTTCTATAACCAACTAAAAGCTTCCCCTATTGCTATGAAATATGTAAAAGAAAGAGGGTTCAGTGATGAATCAATAAAGAATTTCGGTATAGGTTACACACCTAAATATCCAAAACTACTAGATTACATACAGAAGAACACAAAATATTCCAAACAAGAACTCCTTCAATCAGGTCTTTTTGTTGAAAAAGAGGGTAAAATACGAGAGAAATTCCGCGACAGAATAATGTTTCCAATAAGATCCTCTAACGGAAAAGTAATCGCATTCTCTGGAAGAGTACTTCCTGGAAATGATTGGGGACCTAAATATATGAATTCCCCAGAAACACCTCTTTTCCATAAAAAAGACAATCTTTTTGGGCAATATGAGTCTAGACAAGAAATTAGGAAACAAGACCTAGCAATACTTTGCGAAGGTCAAACAGATGTCATATCTGCACATCAAGCAGGAATTAAAAACATTGTCGCACCACTTGGAACAGGAATAACAAAAGAACAAATAGAAAAGCTTTCTAAATTAACAAGAAACTTTCTTTTCTTCTTTGACAGTGATAGTGCAGGATTTAAAGCTGTAGTAAGAGCATTCGGGCTCTCGTCTGCACTTGGAGTATACCCATACGCTGCAACTCCTTCTCCATACAAGGATATAGATGAATTACTGCAGAAAGATAAAAAGCTTTTCACAAAGAAAATAAAGAACAGAACAGAAGCTTTTTCGTTCATTCTCTCAACCTACATAGAAGATAAAGACCTTAATAAATTAAGCAATGTAACCATTGTAAAGAAATTTATCGACGAGTTACTTTCTAATGTAAAAGACCCAATTATTAAATCTCACTACATAGAGAAAGTAGCAAAAATTACAACATTTACCATCTCAAAAGATTTTCACGGAATTCGGTTTTCACAGGAACGTCCTAGTAATAAGGCTTCCCTTAATCTTCCCGTGAAAACGTTGGAACAACGGCAAGAATTGACATATCTAAAACTGCTGTTGTTATTAGATAAAGTGCCCCCCAAATACATTGTTAAAAAGAGCTTGCTGACATCACCTCAAAGACAGAAAGTAGTAGAACTACTTTCCTCCAATCCAGGCATCACTCGTCAGGAGATATATACCGCACTTGAAGAAGACCCAGATACAAGAGAAGTCATCGAAGAGGCTATATTTCAGACAACAGAGTTACCAAACAATGAGGAAGAAATATATAATGAACTAGATCAAATCATTCAAAGACTAAAGAAGAACTTCTACGAGAATCAAAGGAGAGATTTACATGTAAAAATAGCTATTGCAGAAGAAAAGGGAGAATTTAAACAGTCCCAGAAGCTACTTAGTGAATTACAAAATATAAATAAAATATTAAAAGATATTTAAGATGACTAAAGTAACAGATTACGATTTCTTTGGATATGATTATGCTAATTATTGGAGTAACAGAAGATATGAAAATGAAGCAGAAAAAATACTTCTAACAAAGATTTTTTCTAACAAGAATGGTAATTGGTTTCTTGACATCGGAGGTTCTTACGGTAGATTAAGTTCTACATATTACAAAAAATACACAAATCCAATAATCCTTGACTATTCACTTCAAACATTGGTCAAAAACAAAGATATTTTAAAAACAAAATACCCCAATATCCAATTAATAGCTGCAAATGCATACAAATTACCCTTCAAGGATAATACATTTGATGGAGCACTAATGGTAAGAGTCCTACACCACATTGAGAAACCCTCAGCATATTTTGAAGAGTTACACCGTGTGATGAATAGGAATTCCTTTTACATACAGGAGTTCGCAAACAAAATTCATCTCATTTCCACATTAAAAGCACTTGTTAGATTGAATTTTAAGTTTTTTTCAAAAGAACCATACCAACAACCAACAAAAGGTAATTTCGAAGGAACAAAATCCGGAGAAGAGGCTATATTTTTTAACTACCATCCAAGGTATGTTAAAGATTTATTAGAAAAAAATGGTTTTACAGTAATTAAAAAGCACGGCTGTTCATATATTCGCTCTGCTTTACTAAAAAAAGTCTTCGGGGAGGAGTTAATGATTCTAACAGAAAGGATTCTTCAACCTCTACTCTCTTGGAGCAATATTCCTCCGAGTGTTGTATTTGAGAGTATTATTAAAAAAGAAATAAAAGAAAATGTAGTCCATACATCTGAACTTGAAGATATTTTAGCTTGTCCAAAATGTAAAGGAGTCCTTTCTATTACAAACAGTGAGGCAAAATGCAAAAAGTGTTCCTTAACCTTTGTTAAAGAGAACGATATTTGGGATTTTAGAATTAAATAAATGGAATTCAAAAAGTCCTTAGGACAAAATTTCTTCATAAACGTAAATTTAGGAAACCAAATCCTTTCATATATTTCCAATGAGTCATGTCCATATATTGTAGAGATAGGCCCTGGAATTGGCTTTTTCACAATAAAACTAAAAGAAATGGGCAAGAATCTTTTAGCAATAGAGAAAGATAATGTTTTGGCTGAAAAGTTAGTTGCACAAGGAATAAATGTTTTAAATGTAGATTTCCTAGATTGGGATTTTAAAGAGTTAAGTGATAAGCAAGTTATATTCTTTGGATCTCTTCCTTACAATGTTAGTAAGCAAATTATTTCAAAAATAATATCTTCAAAATACTTTACTAACAACTGTTATTTCATAGTCCAAAAAGAAGTTGCAGAAAAATATATCGCAAAAGCTCCATATTCTAATCTTCTTTCACTCAGAACCCAAATATATGCAAATTGTAAGAAAATCCTTGATATTGGACCATCCTCCTTTAAACCATCCCCAAAAGTAAACAGTTCCCTTATAATGTTCTCTCCTACCCAAAAAACTTTCCCTGTAGATATCTCCTCTTTTAATTCTTTCCTCGAACAATGCTTTACACACCCAAGAAAAACCCTCCGAAACAACCTAAGAGGATACAAATTTAGTAGTGATTTTGACAAATTATTACAAAAACGACCTCAGCACCTTTCTTTAGAAGAATATCTACAACTCTTTAACGACAAGAGCTCTGTTCTGGTATAATCAATAATATGAAAAAGAAGAAAATTTCTTCTACACGAAAAAGGGAGGATCAAAACACTCAACTAGGACTAAAGATAAAGGAACCTTTTAAAAACAAATTCTTTAAAATAAAAGGAAAAACAGACTCTCTTTTAACACAACTGGAGGTTAGAAAGTTCCTAAAAGATATATTCTTCTGGTTTGTTTTGGTAATTTCACTTCTAATGGTTGCTTACCAGGTATATATAATAGTAGTAAATCTAAACAGCCTTCCATCTTTGCTTCCAATTCTTAGATACAATATCGCTGCATCTGCGAAATTAACTTCAAAAATATATCTTGTAATATATCCAGCAATATCTCTAGTTTCCCTTGCTGCAGCGACCTTCCTGACTATTAGGGTCTACAACAGAGAGAAGTTTTTAACCAAATTGCTCCTCCTGTCTGCATTACTTTGTTGTGTATCTATGACAATATCTCTAATTCAATTAATTAATGCATTCTAATGGATTTTTCCTCTTCAAACATCATACTACAAAAGCTCCTTACACATTTTTCAGATTTAATTACTAGTGACTCATATTCGAAATACTTTGATTTCTGGCCTATTCTACTTATTGGTATTGTAATTTCTCTTATATTAACACCACTAATAGGACATTTTGCTCAAAAATATGACATTACATACAAGCCTTTTTCGAAAAGAAATGAAAAGGATTTTGATAATCCACAAAAAGCTATGCACGAAGGGATTACACCCTCTCTGGGTGGATTGGTCCTTTCCCTATCTATCTTTGCCGCTATATTAATATTTTTTAAACTTGATAGTTTTACGATACCAATATTAATAGCTCTTGGTATTTTAATAGTTGGCTCTTTTCTTGATGATATTCTAAATTTACCTGCCAAAGTTCAATTCCTCTACCAAATTCTTGCAGCTTTAGTAATTTCTTTCTCCATTATTAATCTTACAAACATCTCTTTTTTTAATATTGAACTCCAAAGTATTTCCTGGGACTTTTCAATCTTTCATTTACAACAATCCTTTGTTTTCCCAGGAGATTTAATTCTTTTTGTGTGGATTCTGATGTGTATTAATGCAGTTAAATGGACAGCTGGTTCTCCAGGGATAGTAGAAGCTAATTCATTAATAATATTTGCACTAATATTTGTAATTGCATTAAGAAAAAATGCCATTTTCTCCTCAACATTAAGTATTCTTGCAGTTGGAATACTGCTTGTCCTTGTAATGTTCGCGTTTCCACCACAAAAGATTATGAGTGGCTCCTCAGGGAAAACTGTCTATGGTTTTTTGATCTGCATCCTTGCAATTATCGCCGACAGTAAGATGTCAACAACACTCATGTTACTTACTCTCCCTTTAATAGATTTCATATATGTCATTGTAAAAAGAATTTTTGTAGTAAAACCAAAAAATCTCTTAACATTGCTTAGAATTAACGATACAAACCATCTTCATCATCAATTATTAAAACTTAATCTCTCAAGAAGGCAGGTTGTCCTTCTTGAAATGTCTGCTACTCTTCTTCTTGGTTCCTTTGCAATTTTAACCACTGGTGCTATCCGATATTTTGCTTTAATACTAGGTGTTTCGCTTGGAATTGCTTTTGTAGTATTCATAAATATCAAGGCATCAAGAAAAAGAATTGGAAATGAAGATGAGAAATCTCCTGAATCCAAGTATTCATATTAATCTTTAGTGGACAAACAGGGTACTCTTCCATATAATTTAACTGATGAGAAACCATAAAACTGCCATCATAATAGTAGGAAGCATACTCTTGCTTTCTATCCTTTTCTACTTCATTCCAATTAACAGAATAATTGGCTCTCTTCCAGTCATTAAACGCTTTTACAACAACACTACCCTAGAGATAGTTTTGCAAAATGGTAAAGCTAAAATATGGATAGATGGAAAAGAGTATGGAGAAACTCCACAGGAAATAGAGAATCTTAGAGAGGGAGAGTACACAATTGAACTCGAGAAGATAGCTTCTGGGGAAACTTTTTACAAAAAACAAACCTTTAAAATTCCACTTTACAAAAACACATCATCTAGAATAGATTTGGAGATTGGTCCAGAAAATATTCTTCATGGAAGTATAATGTATTACTCACCAGAACCAAAGATCTCTGCTTCAGAGGGCTTTCTTACGGTTACAAGCAATGCTCAAAAAGCAAAACTTTATATCGATGGTGAATATTTAAATGATTTACCAATTACAGAGGTTAAATTAAAAGAAAACCAATATCAAATAAAGGTTATAGCACTGGGTTATATGGATGTTGAAGTTCCAGTTATAATTAGAAAAGGCTATTTACTAAATCTAAAAGTTTTTAATTTTCCTATCCCCGTTAATTTTGATAATGTAGAAGATACAAATGAGTAATTCTGCCCTAACAAAAATCAAGAGTCAAACACCAGTGACAGTCATTGTACATGGAGGTTCAAGACTGGGTTATTTAATAACCAAAACCCTCATAGAACAAGGATGTCATGTCATTATTATTGATAAGTTTAATGCCCAAACACGAGAATATATTACAGAATTAAAAAAATCAAAAAGTGTCGATTTCTTCGAATTCAAAGGCATGGAAGCTCTTTTCAAAAATTTAAAACGTTTTGACTACCTCTTCTATCTTCTTAATGAGCAACTCTCACAAAAAGATTTTGACAGTAAAGAATTTCTTCGAGAAACAGGATACCTAGATTTAACACTAAGAAATGCAAGAAAAAACAATGCTAAATTCTCCTTAATAACTTCCCTTGCCCTCAACAGAGAACTTTCTAACAGGGTGAACAATTCAAAAGTAGCATCTCCCTCTCCATACTCCAACATTGAGTTACAGAAATACTGTGAGACCTTAGCAGCTGAGTTTAAAGACAAAACAAATCTGAATATTAGGATACTGCGAATTGGAAACCTTCTTGGCAAAGGAATTAACCGTGTAGACAACGACACCCTACATAATCTACTCAAAGATGCTACAGAAAAACCACAGATTACAATAAAAGGAGAAGGTCTAGATTTACACAATGTAATAAATGAAAACGATGCTACATATGGAATTCTTAAACTAACCTTTTCTGACAAAACAAAAGGAGAGGTAATTACCTTAGCAAACAAAAATAATTACACAACCCTCTCCATCGCTTACAAATTACTAGAATTGAACACAGAAGCACAATCCATTAAGTTCACGGAAAGTGAAAATACTGAATTTGTGATACAAGACCTCTATGTACCAGCTCCACATGCTACAAAATATGGATGGATACAACAGGTAACTCTAGAAGACTCTCTAATTGAACAAATTCAAACCTACTATGACAGTATAAACAAGAAATGGGATGTAGAGGGTAAGCAAAGATTAGAGAAAAAAGAAAAATCCAATGTAAAAATATACAAAACTTCTCTTGGAAACTTTGTATCGAAGCTTTTCACACCAATAAAAAACATATTCGCAAAAAAAGATTTTGACAGTTCACAAATATCTAAATATGTTGGGATATCTATTCTAACAGTCCTCTTTACTTACTTTTTTGTCTATCCTGTTATCGGTACGCTAATTGGACTAACGATTATTTCTTCATCAGCCAAAACTCTTAGCAACTCTCTCCTTGATTTAGAAACTTCCAAAGCAAAAAAAGAAATCACTGTTCTGGATAAAAATATTGACAGAGTGTCAGGGACATTGAGTAACTTAAAATGGGTGTTCCAAATAACTGGAGGAACAGACCTTTACAACAATTCCGTCGAATTAATAGTTGGTGCACAGTACGCAGTAGATGGAGCATCCGGTCTTTTAGATTCCATCGAGCCATTAGCATCCTACATTAAAGATTTTCAACCTGCAGTAGATATCCAAGGTTCACTGCCCTCTACTTCGAGAGAGTACAGAGAATATCTAATAGCAATGAAAGAAAACCAGTACAAGATAGATGATGCTACTTACAAAATCTCTCTTTCAAATGACATCGTGAACAGTGTTAATACCTCTGTCTTTCCCAAATTTCTACAAGACAAAATTCTAGAATTGAAAGATTTGGTAGAGAAATTAGATTCGACAACATCTGATTACAAAGAAATAATTACATTCCTTCCTGATTTACTAGGAGTGGATGGTCGACAAAGATATCTCATTCTTCTGCAAAACGAATCTGAGATTCGAAGCACTGGAGGATGGTTAACTAGCTACGGTGTAGTAGGAATAGAAGGTGGACAGGTAAGGGAACTTTTTGTCGATGACATTTACAATGCCGACGGGACATTGAAAGTGCAAGGTAAGACATTCAACGCACCTAAATCCATGAATCAAGCACTTGGATTGACAACTTGGAACTTCTCTCTTGTTAACTGGTATCCAGATTTGACAGAAACTTACTTAAATGCAGAGCCATTCATTAGAGCACTTGGCAAAGGAGACGATCTTGATGGAATCATAACCATAGATATAACATTTATACAAAAATTACTAAATAAATGGGGTGGAATAGAAGTACCAGGAGAAACAGAACTTGTAACAAGCGACAATCTTTATGACAAGATATTCAAATTACATGAGAATTTCACACCAGGAACAACTCAAAAGACCACTTTTCTTGCAAATCTAGCAAATGAAATAATACAAAAACTTCTTTCAAAAAATATCTCAGATTTAATATCTCTTTCCGATGTTTTTGGAGAATCTCTTGATGAAAAACATTTGCAAGCATCATTTAAGAACAGAGATGCCTTCAATTTCTTTAACTCTAGAGCTTGGGCCGATTCACTGGATTCAAAATACAACGAAGCTCCAATTGCAATTGATTGGAACTGGGGTGCAAACAAGGCAAATCTTTATCTAGAAAAGAATTACAACTTACAGGTAGATATTAAAGAAGAGGATACCATAGTTTTCAAATATACAATTGCTACAGAAAATACTTCTGAAAATCTTGTATATCCACAAGGCAACTATATTAATTACCAAAGAGTGTATGTCCCTTCATATGCTACAATCATTTCAGTTAAGGGAATGGACGACAATAAATACACAACATACAAAGAGAGTGGATTTAAAGTATTAGGGGGATGGTTTAATACAAATATTAAAGATGTTAATACCTTGGAAATTACATACCAATTAAAGAGGACTCCAGAGAATGCCTCTTTTCCAATTGTTAAAAATGGTGACAATATATTCCTAGCGATTGATCTTTTTAAACAACCAGGAGAGAAATCTCATGCATACAAATTAGATATCATCTATCCATCTTCGTGGAATATAGAGAATGCAGGCAATTTAAATGCTATTCAGAATCAACTATCTAGCAGATTCGAATTAAACAAAGATACAAGTTTTGATATCGTATGGAGAGAAACAAACTAGATTAAAACTTTCGAATTTTTCTTTAGGTACATATATATATCCAGAATCTCTTGAGTAGAAGTCTCGCTCTGTTGGGCAAATTTGCTAATTTCTTTTACAGACAAATCTGTATTTACAGGAACTCTATGACTCATTCCAATTGGAGAAATGAATGTAGCAATATGTTTCGATTTACAATTATGGCACGAAAAGTGTATAATGCTGGATATTCCGGTTCTCTGGAGTATATTAACATCTTCTATTACAAATGGAGACCCACACTTATCGCAAAATCTTGCAATTGTATCTATAAAAAACTGTTTTTTGTCATTTAAATCGTCTTTTTTGCTGTCCATATATAAATTATACCATAATTAAAATATGACTGATAAAAGTAAAGCAATCAAAAACTTGGTAGACAAGGGTAAAGACCAAGGATTTCTTACCCAAGAAGATCTATTAGATATCTTTCCTACTATCGAGGAAGATGTTGAATTGCTAGACGATATTTTCAAATCCCTTCAGGAGAATGAGATAGAGGTTCTTGAGCCGGAAGATACTTTGGAAGAGGTTGTAAAAGAGGAATTGACCCTCGAAAAGAAGATTCGAATACTTAAGACTATCCAGTCCAGCCTTTCTACAGATGCAATCAGGTCATATCTCTACGAAATTGGAAGAATCCCTCTCTTAACCGGTGAAGAGGAGGTGATTCTTGCAAAAAGAATTGAAAACGGAGACAAAGAAGCAGGTCAATTGCTCATTACTGCAAACTTAAGACTTGTGGTTAGTATTGCAAAGAAATACAGTAAGAGTGGATTAGAGTTGCTTGACTTAATACAGGAGGGAAATATCGGTTTAATGAGAGCTGTAGAGAAGTTTGACTACAAAAAAGGTTTCAAATTCTCGACATATGCTACTTGGTGGATTAGACAGGCCATAACCAGAGCAATTGCAGATCAGGCAAGAACAATTCGTGTACCAGTACACATGATTGAAACAATCAACAAATTCAACAAAGTGAACAATGTCTTAACCACAAAACTTGGAAGACCTCCATTAGATGAAGAAATTGCAAAAGAAATGGATATTGAACTTAGTAAGGTCGCAGAAATTAGAAAAATTAAACAAAACCCTGCACCTCTCTCTACACCAATTGGGGAAGAAAAGGATAGTAAGCTTCAAGATATTATCCCTGATGATTGGTCTCAGTCTCCAGAAGATTTTGCTACAGCTGAATATCTAAAAAACCAACTTAAAGATATATTAGATACACTCCAAGATAGAGAGAGAAGAGTCCTTTCACTCAGATTTGGCCTTGATGATGGAGTATCACGAACATTAGAAGAAGTAGGAAAAGAATTCGGAGTAACAAGAGAAAGGATTAGACAAATAGAGGCAAAAGCATTAAAGAAATTAAAAGAGAAATCTGCACAACAGAAGTTAGACGACTACATCGATTAATTCCCTTGTATTAAAACAGTAAATTCGGAAGGAGATACTGGAAAAGAATTCTCTGTCCTTTCGGTTATCTTTTCTAATTCCTCTAAATCAAAAGAATCTCTCAAAGTTTTTGTATATTCCTGTGCGTTTGGACTAACCTCTATATTGGTATTTTGGTAGTAAATAGAACCACCAACCCAGGCAAGAACAACTACCCCTAGTAGGATTAGAGCAATTATTGCTTTTTTTAACATTTCCATATTTTTATTCGTAAAAATTACTATTTTCTATATGATATATCCTCATATTGATACCAAAAGTGGTTAAACCATCTTTATCTACTTGGCTAGAATAGGAGAGTGACTCAACAACTGGATACATTGGCATACTCTCAAAATCTTTTAGAAGGTTTACTATATTCCCAACCCTTCCCTTTACTGTGACTCTCAAAGACCAAGGTACGAGATATTTTGCATTTATTTTATAATTATCATTCTTGTCGTATTTGTCAAAGCCCACACTACCAAGAGAGTAACCATTTCTTGAAACTACGGATTCAATATTTGCTAATAACAAACTGAAGTTCGCATCTGCAGGATATATAAGGGCTAAACCAGAGAAACTATCTTTAACCTGTGTATACTGTTTATCCAGCTCTGTTAAAGTCTCAATCTTTTTCGTTAACGCTTCATCTATCCGTTGCTTATCTTTAATCTCTTTGTTAATTCTAGTAATTGTTAGAATCGTTGGTCGGATAGCAAATATTACAAGGACAATTGCTACAGCTACAGTTACTGCGACAAAGATATATGACTTCTTCTTCTCAGGAGATTCTTTAATTATCTTTATATATTCTGTTGTATTTATATTCTTTTCTTCCATTATTCTTTTTCCTCAAACAAAGAGAAAGTTACTCGGACATTTATTTCGTTTGAATCTTTGGTTATTGAAAACCTAACATCATGGTAATCCGTATTGTTTTTGAGTGCAGCTTCGTAGTTCTTTATGGCATCAATATTATTGGCTGTAAAAAGAAAAGCAACTTTCCCTCGAGAGAAAGAAAAGTTCTTAACCTTCAAAGAAGAAGGTACTCCGTTTATTAATTCACTTATAGTGGTGGAGTTAATCTCCTGTTCTTCACGAATCTTCTTAACATCCACAAGCAGAGATTGGTAGTTGTCAAAAAGCACTGCGTTGCTCTTCCATGTGTCATTAGAGAGTAGAGTAACCTTACTATTTACCTCCTCGGTTAAATCATTGTTTCTCTTATCTAAGATAAATCTAGAGAAGAATACTCCCAAAACAACAACCTCAACGGCAATTAAGAGATATTTTCCAACTTCTGTTAACCATATATATGCATTTGACCATATGTCAGTAGGAGAATATACGGGTTCAAGGAAATCAATAGATTTTGGTTGTTTTTCTGATTTAAACATTTGGCAGTTTTAAAATCTTTTCTAAATTAGTATAGCATAATAATCACATATAAATGTATTATCTGCTCTCTATTTTAGGGAAAAGTATTACTGTTTCTCTAGCAATAAGATGCTGTATTGCACTGGAAGCACTTTGTGGAATTATTGGGTTGTAAAGATGTATAACTTTCTCTAAAAGATAGCTAAGGTTGTTAAGAATTTTTTCTGTTTGTTCTTTTTCCTTAGTCCAAGGTTCTTCTTTTGTAATATATTTATTCCCAAAATCTGCTAACTCATCTATTTTTTCTCCAGCAAGAGATATTTCAAAATCCTCATACAATCTTCGGACTTCTTCCACATATGTATCTACAGTCTTTTTGAAATCTTCCTCTACTAATTGCTCATTGTTGATATTAACTGCGGTTTTGTTTGCAAGATGGATTGTTCTGTTTAAAAGATTACCGAAATTATTTGCTAATCTTGAGTTATACATATTAATAAGGTCATCCTCTTTGTATGCACAATCTCCATATGTCGTTATGCCCGTAAGTAGATAGAACCTTACAATTTCAGCTCCAAATTTTTCCTCTTGGTCAAAAGGAGAGATAATATTTCCAATGGTTTTAGACATCTTTGTTCCATCTGGACCTAAAACCATTCCATGTACAAGCAACTTAGAAGAGTGGGGGAGTCCAACAGAAGCAAGCATTCCTTGCCATATAGCACCCTGAAATCTCAAATTGTCAGGACCACATAGCTGTATTGCAGGCCACCATTCATTCAATTTTTTTTCATCCGTTCCAAAACCAACTGCATTTACATAATTAGTGAGAGCATCGAACCAGACATAGAGAACTTGTTCTGGATCATCTGGAACTTCAATTCCCCATGGAAGATTCTCTTTAAGTCTTGAAATACTAATATCTTCTATCTCTGCAATTATTTTTCTCAATTCAGGAATTTTAGACTCTGGTTTAAGGAAATCTTTGTTTTCATCTAACCATTTCAAAAGAGGTTCTCTGTATGTAGAAAGTTTAAAAAAGTAATTTTCTTCTTCTTT
Organism: Candidatus Dojkabacteria bacterium; assembly: GCA_035377085.1. Classification (GTDB taxonomy): domain Bacteria; phylum Patescibacteriota; class Dojkabacteria; order SC72; family SC72; genus JAKPKF01. Next base: position 20,234 of record DAOSSC010000001.1, on the reverse strand, counting down.
TAATTCCGGAATTGTCTTGTGATCTGGGCATTTGCCATCCACCAATTCTTTTTCTGTTATGTATCTTTCACATCCGACACAATATCTTCCAGAGTATCTCTTCTTGTATATATCTCCTTTCTCTTCACATTTTTTCCAAAAGGTTTTTGCAGCTTCGTGGTGTTCTGGAGTAGAGGTTCTGTAGAAGTTATCATATTCAACAAAGAATAGTTTACAAAAGTCTTTAAATCTTTGTGCATATTTGTCTACAAAATCGTTAAGAGATAATCCTTCCTCTTTTGCTTTGTTAAATATTTTCTGTCCATGTTCATCTGTACCTACATTAAAAAAAACATTTTCTTTTCCTAATTTGTTTTTAAAATATCTTGAGAGTGCATCTGCTTGTACAAATTCTAAGGCATGACCAATGTGCGGTTCTGCATTAACATAGGGAAGTGTAGTTGTAATATATATTTTTTGTTTGTTCATAATACTTTTGATTATATTACATTTCATTTCTCTTCTCTAGACATCATGGACATAACGAGGATTTTTCTTTACAATTGTTAATGGGACTGTTTCCCAATCCATACATCGGAGGAATATGTGACAAAAAAAAAGAAAAAAGTGTCGGAAAGGAAGAAACAGAAACCTTGTGGGAGAACGAACGGAAAAAGATTCCACTAAAGAAAGGAGTCGGATGTGAATAATCCTGGAAGTCTAAGTACTGAAAGGAGGTGATCCGAACTCAAATAACAGGGAGAACCATTATGGTTTTCATCACACCAGTTTTCCCTGTTATTTTATTTCTTCTCCCATTAACAAATCCTCTGCTAGACCAATCTTTACTAACTCTTGCCATACAGCTTCAGTAACAAACGGGACGAAAGGATGCATAATCTTAAGATTGTTTTTCAATATCCAAAGTAATTCGGAAAGCTTCTCAATTCTAATATCACTACCAATCGGCTGATCTTTAATCTCTTCTTTAATTTCCTCAATCCATACATCACATAACTGATGCCAGAAGAATTCCCTTATCGCTTCTGCTCCAAGATTAAACTGGTACTTCTCAATATATCTGGAAACACTAAGAATGTGCTCTCTTGTTCTGCTAATTCTTTCTGTATCCAATGGCTCATGATTCTTAATACCCTCTATCTCACTTTCATCAATATTCATTAATATGAATCTACTGGCATTCCATATCTTGTTAACAAAATTTCTGTTCCCTTTAATCTTCTCTTCTCTAATTGGTGCATTTGAACCTGGAAGAGCATCCGAGTAATACCAAAGTCGAAGAGAATCTGCCCCATATTTTTCAAAAACTTCACTTGGCTCTATACCATTACCCTTAGATTTTGACATCTTACTTCCATCTGCTGCAAGTATCATGCCAGTTAAAAAGACAGTAGGAAATGGTACTTGGTTAGTTCTGTACAATCCCATCATTATCATTCGTGCTGACCACCAAAAAATGATATCTCTTGCATGAATCATTATCTGTGTAGGGTAGTATTTCTTGTAATCATCTCCATCTGGTCCTCCTAGAGTAGAGTAAGGCAATTGTCCTGAACTAAACCATGTGTCAAAGACATCTGTTTCTGCTTCCCAACCATCTCCAGGATTATCTTCTCCTAGCTTAATCTCACCAGTTCCATTCGCTTTCTTTCCTGTTTCATTTTCATAGTCTGCTACACTTTTTCCTTTATTTTCATTTAACCAGTCATACAGTTCTTTTCCCCCATTATACCAAACAGGAATTCTCTGTCCCCACCATAACTGTCGAGATATACACCAAGGTTGAATATTTTCAAAGAAAAATTCCAATGCCTTCTGTTGCCCAAAAGGTATCACTTTAATTTCCTCGGATTTGATCGCACCTAGAGCTTTCTGTGCTAAGGTTTCTACATTTAGATACCACTGATTTGAGATGATTGGCTCTATTGGAGTCTTACATCTCTCACATATTGATACTTCGTGTTTAATATTTTCAATTTTCTCTAGTAATCCTAAATCTTCTAACTCTTCACAAAGAGCTTTTGAACATTCTACTGTTGTCATTCCCTTAAATCTCTCTGGTATATTTCCAGTCATCTTTCCTTCGGAATCTATTACATTTTCAATTTCCAGTCCGTGTTTCTTACCAATTTCAAAGTCAACAGGGGAGTGAGCAGGGGTAACCTTTACAGCTCCTGTGCCTAGCTCCATATCTACTTCCTCATCACCAATAACCGGAATTTCTCTACTTGCAATTGGCAAAAGAAGTTTTTTACCAATATATTTACTGTATCTTTCATCTTTAGGATTAACTGCAACGGCAGTATCTCCAAGCATCGTTTCTGGACGAGTAGTAGCAACAGTTATCCCATCTTTCCCGTTTCCAACTACAAATGGATATCTAATATATGCGAAAATTCCTCTTCTTTCTTCATGTTCAGTATCTATATCCGCTAGTGCTGTTTTACAATTAGGACATTGGTTTACAATTCTCTTGTCTCTGTAAACAAGCCCCTCTTCATACATCTTGTAGAAAGTGTCGTAAACAATTTTTGTTAATTTAGGATCTAATGTAAAAAATTCCCTGCTGTAATCTGCTGAAAGACCAATTCTTTTTTCTTGTCTTCTGGCGTTATCTGCATTCTCTATACAGAAATCATAACATCTTTTGTAGAATTCATCTCTGCCAATATCCCACTTACTTTCTCCTTTTGACTCAAGAATTTTTGTAAATGCTGTTTCTGTTTGTATTCCAGCATGATCTTTGCCTGGAACAAGAAGAGTAGGATGGTTTGTCATCCTCATATATCTTGCCAATATGTCATGGTATGAATATCCGCACATATGGCCTAAATGAAGGTTACCATTTGCATTAGGAGGAGGTAGTACAATCGTAAATGGTTTTTTAATATCTCTGCTTTTTTCTTGAAAATACTTCTCTACTACTTCGGGGTTAGCTAGCTTGCTCTCTTCCCACATTTGAAAGATTTTTTCTTCAATATCCTGAGATTCAAACGTTTTTGGAATATCTCTTAACATGTTATTACTCTTACTAATATTGTATTAAAGGCTTTCCCATTATATCACATCCAAATATCTGATATAATGGGCTATATGAAAGAAAATAGTAAAGAATTTCTCAAATTATGTACACTTTCTGGAACAGCAGAAATCGGAAGAAATTGTAATTTTGTAGAATATGGTGATGAAATTGTGATGATAGATGCCGGATATGCATTCCCAGGACACGAGATGTACGGAATCGATTATTTAATTCCCAATGTTAGTTACCTAAAAAAGAATAAAGAAAAAGTTAAGGCCATACTCATAACCCATGGTCATCTTGATCATACTGGTGCACTGAAATGGATACTTCCAGAACTTGGATACCCTCCTGTATATGCTGGAGGATTTGCCAAAGCCCTCATTGAAGTAAAGATGAAGGAGTACAAAATGGAAAACAAGGTCAAAATTATTAGTGTAGACAGAAAATCTACCATAAATATTGGAAGAAATTTCAAAGCTACCTTTATTGGGATTAATCACAGTATTCCAGATGCCTTTTCAATCTTTTTAGAATCTCCAAGAGGAAATATGTTTTTCTCAGGTGATTACAAAATCGATATGTCTCCTGCGAATGAACCTCAAACAGATTATGAGAAATTGAGACAATTAAGAGGGAAAATAGACTTAGCTTTAATGGAAAGTACGAATGCTTCCAACCCTGGCAAAGCACCCTCTGAGACTGAAATATTCCAAAACTTAGGAGAGATAATCTCCCAACAGAAGGGCAGAGTAATTGTGGCAGCTTTTTCTTCTCTAATTACTCGTCTTTACTCTCTTGTAGAGGTTGCCAAAAGAACAAACAGAAAGATAGTTCTCTCGGGAAAGAGTTTAGAACAGTCAATAGATATTGCAAGACAAAAGAATTACATAAAAATAGATGATAATCTCATTGTTAAAGAGAGGAATATGTCAAAATATCCAGACAATGAACTTCTTTTGCTTTGTACTGGAAGTCAAGCTGAGCGGTTTGCTGCTTTAAACAGAATATCTCTCAATGAGCATAAGTTCATAAAGATTAAAAAGGGTGACTTCGTCATAATGTCTTCTTCTGAAATTCCAGAGAATATTAGTAGTATAGAAAAGATGACAGATAGATTAATTGGCTTAGGTGCAGATTTAATTAAAGATAGTATAGAGTTAAAGATTCATTCTACTGGTCATGGAAATCAAGAAGATATGAAGATGATGTACAACCTCATACAACCTAAATATATAATGCCAATACACGGTCCTCTTACATTCAGATATTTCAACAAGCAGAATTTCGTAAGATGGGGAGTTGATGAAAAGAACATTTTTCTTACAGATGATGGGCAGACATGGCTTTTCAATGGTTACTCATGGAGTAGAGGTAAAAAGATAGAATCTAAGCCAATCCTCATTGATGGACTTGGAGTAGGAGATATCGGAGATATTGTACTTAAAGACAGAAAACAGCTTTCTTCGTATGGAATCTTTGCTGTAATTTTAAATATTAGCTCCAAAAACAAAAAAATAATTGGAAGACCAAGATTCATCTCTAGAGGATTCATATATATGAAAGGCTCAAGAGAGCTTCTTCAAGAAATAGAGAACCTTGTAATGGATATTCATAGAGATTGGCTAAACAAATCACAAAGAGAAAAAGTATTTAAAGATGAGGAGCTACGAGAGAAGATAGAGAAGGAGCTTTCCAAACTCATATATAAACGAACAGAAAGAGAACCAATTATCCTAACAGCTATCATTTAAATACCTGCAAATATGTTATACTTTCATATATGCTAGGACTGCCTTTTTTAAAAAATTCATCAAAAAATCTTCTCGATGGTACTACCAATTTAATTGCGTTGGACATAGGTACAGAGCAATTGAAAAGTATCCTCTTCTCGATGGGAGATATTGGAATAGATATAAAAAAAATATCTAGAATCGACCAGCAACAAAATGCAATGAACAAAGGTATCATTACTAATCTAGATACTGTCTTAGATAATTGTCGGCTTTCTATCTCTGAATTAACCTCAAGATTAGCAGATGAAGAATTACCAAAAAATGTAGTAATGGGAATTGCTGGAGAATATATACAGGGTGTTTCTATCATCGTAAATTATCAAAGAGAGGAAAACTACGATAGAGAGGTGACACAGAAAGAACAAAACAAGATAATTGGACAGATTAAAGCCAAGATTGAAACAAATGGAAAAGAAGATCTTGGACAAAGAACAGGTCTGCGAAATGAAGACATAGATATACTTCACATTACACCTACAGGATTGGAAATCGGGGGAATGCCAGTAGATTCCCTGGTCGGGTACAAAGGTAGAGAAGTAAAATTACATTTTTATGCATCCTTTGCACCAAAAACATATACTGAAGCACTAAGAAAGGTTGCTCAAGAACTTGGCCTAGAAGTAATTGGCATTGTCTCACAGCCATTTTCTGTAGCAAGAGCGTTTAGTGGTTCCTCTAATAGAGATTTTTCTGCTATCTTCATAGATATCGGTGGTGGAACAACAGATATAGCTGTAGTTGACAAGGGTAATGTAGTAGAGACCAAGATGTTTGCCTTTGGAGGAAGAACATTCACGAAAGAAATAGCAAAAGTCCTTCAGATAGATACAAGGCATGCGGAACAAAGAAAGATTAAATATGCAGAAAAAGAATTAACAAGAGAACTTTCAAATACAATTCAAAAAATTGTATACCCTGTTTCAAAACTTTGGATGAAGACATTAAAAACAGCTCTTGCCTCTTGTGATGATATAGATTCCTTCCCTCCACAGATATATCTATGTGGTGGTGGTGCTCTTTTACCCGAAATGAAAGGAGCTATGCTAGAGTTCCCATGGAAAAAATATTTGCCATTTACCGTTGTTCCAAGGATTGAATTTTTCAAACCAGATAGATTGGACAAAATAGTAGATAATAGTGGGGAATTGAAGCATGTTTTCGACATTACCCCTGCTTCCCTTACGAAGTTTGCATATGATTTAGAAATAAGTAAGAATAGGAATATAAAGATATAATGGATGAAATAAAGAAAAATACAAAATTAGTAATTGGAAGAGATGACGAATTAACAGATGTCGTTACTGGAATTCTTGAGGCTGAAACTGAAAGAGTCATACTTACCTTCGCAGACGAAAGTGATCTACTCATAAGTCCAATCAATCTTTCTGTTCTCCAAGAGACCGCAGATGAGGCAGAAAAAGTTCTTGTAGCACAAATAATTAAAAATCCAACTGGTCTAAGAAATTCCTCCATTGCCGGATTAACCACAACAGATTCTCCCAATAATCCTACAGAGGAAATGTGGATAGAAGCTGAGGAGAAGAAAATAGCTAGACTTGCTCCAAAGCCAAAAGATAAGCCTCTTGAGAAAAAAGAGGATTTACCCGAAGAGAAAAGTGCATCTACATTTGAGAAAAAAATAAACGATGCAATACAAAGAAGTAGGGAAGGAATTGCTACAAAAGCAGTTGAGAAAAATGTTCAGAAAGAGGGAGTGTTTCTTGCTTTAGATGAAGATTTACCTACAGAAGCACCAGAGAATATAGAAGATGTCCCAATTAAATTTGAAGATTTCCCAGAAGAGACTATCACTCCAAAACCGCTCTTAAAGAAAGGTTTCAAATTACCAACTGTAAACTTCAAAGCTTTTTGGCCATTCAAGAAAGGTACTGGAATATCTACGCCTACTGGTATTAAAAAATATCTTCCAATCGGTATCCTATCCCTTATCTTAGTCACAATCCTCGCCGCAATCATATATATACAGACTGTTCCTTTTGTTAAGGTTGCAGTATATGTGGAATCCAAGGAGGTAAGCATAGAGAAAATCTTTGTAGGAGATGAAAATATTAAACAGATAGATTTTGACAATTTAAAAATTCCAATAAAGGTTGAGTCAGTAGAAAAAGACAGATCCTCTACCATAAAAGCTACAGGTAAAGCATACACAGGAGAAAAAGCTACGGGAAAAGTACAGCTTGTAGGTACGACTTCGTGTACACAAGCAATTGCCTTGCCTGCAGGACAGATTCTTTTATCTTCGGAAAAAGTATTTACTCTAGATAGTGCAACAACGGTTCCTTGTCCTGGATATATAGAAGCCAGTGTACATGCAAGAGATTTCGGAACAGAGTACAATCTTAAAGCTAATTCAAGTTTTGTAGTGCAAGGCCATTTAGATACAGAACTTTTTGGTTACAATCCAAGTGCACTTACTGGAGGAACCAAACAGGAATATACAGTACTTTCTCAAAGCGATGTCGATTCTGGAACTGAAACTTTAAAGAGTGAGGCAGGGCTAGAAGCTGAAAATGAATTGAGGGATGCTTCAAATGAGTGGAGCATAATCGAGGATTCAATCAAGAGTGAAGTTGTAAAAGATAGTATAAAAACTAGTGTTGCAGTTGGTGCAGCAGGTAGCGATGTAGACCTTTCGTTAAAGATTAAAAGCTCTGCTACATACTACTTAACAGAGGGTTTTGACGAAGGGATTTCTGACTTGCTGACAAAAGAAGCTCTGGAGAAGAATTTGTTTGAAAGTGACAGTAATCTAGAGCTTGGTTTAAGCGATAGTATAGAGAAGACAATCTCTGTGGTAGAAGATAGTAAAAATGGTGTTAAGATTAAGTTGGTAGCAAAAGGAAATGTAAGTCCTAAGGTAAACAAGGAAGAAATAATAAATACACTCAAGGAGATGAAGTGGGAAGAGGGATTAGAATATCTTCAAACATTACATTTCTCTGACAAAAGGATATCTGCTAGTTTCTTCCCAAAAAATATTCTCTCCAAATATCCTTACTTTCCTAAGAGACGGGGAGGAATAATTGTTGAGATATACAATATATAAAGCCTTTATTTTGCCATTATTTCCTGATAGAATTGCGTTGTTATATGTACCTGTAGCTCAATAGGATAGAGCAATTGCCTTCTAAGCAGTAGGTTGTCGGTTCGAGTCCGGCCAGGTACGCCATAAGGAGAGATGCCTGAGTGGTCGAAAGGACACGCTTGGAGAGCGTGCGTATGAGAAATCATACCATGGGTTCGAATCCCATTCTCTCCGCCAGAACACAAACACGCCATAACAAAAAACAAACCCATGGGAGATATTAGAAAAGAAGTAAAAGCAATAAAAACAAAAGCATAATCCCCTGTGGAAGAGAAAAGGTGTAGTGATCAAAAGATATCAAAACAAAAATACATACCAATACCAACACACCAAACAGTGTAATCTTTACAATATTCTTTCTACATACATCTACCAACAACCACATATACAATCCAAAACCAATTAATCCCAATTCTGAGAAAATTAACAAAAAGAAATTGTGTACCGGTTGAAGAAGCAAAACATTATTTACACTCCTTGGAACATCCCCCTCCATTCCTTTTACAAAATTACCAATACCAATTCCCGACAACCAATTTTCCTTAATAACCCTTAGGCTAGATCTCACTAACTTTACCCTGTCCTCCCAACTTGTATCTCCAGAAGAGAAAAGATTAACAAATCTCTCGAAAAAAAGTGGAAGTGAAAAAACAAACAACTTACCCTTAATAATCTTTGCTCCAAAATAGACAATTAGGACTAGAACTGCTAGCAATATGGATACCCTTGAGAATGTAAAAAGTAGAGAAGTGAAAGATAAAAGAAGCAAAATATATGGAAGAATTTTAAACCTCCCTTTTTCATGATTAATAAATGTAAGCGCAAGTAATATATTGAAGAGTAAATACCCGGCCAAGAGATTTGGATGAGGAAAAGTTCCATATACTCTCAAAAATACCTCACCTCCCAAGGTTACAAAGCTAGAACCTTGCATACCACTTACTACTTGAGATTCTCCTAAGAAACCAAGCCCGAGAGAACTTCCTCCTGTAAATTGTAATATCCCAATAATTCCTTGTATTAAAACAGATATTACAGAAACCACAAGCAACGGTTCTAAATATTTCTTCTTTCCTTCTTTAAAGAATTCAAGAAGGGAAAGAAAACCCAATATATAGAGAATTAATCTGGCAGAGTTTAAGAAAGACAGAGGGTCATTTAATAGAACATTCTGAAGCCAAAGGAAAACAACAAACAATGGAAGAACAATCCCATATCTTTTAAATATATCTACAAACCATTGCCATCCATTATGTAGTAAAGAAGCTAATAAGAGCAGGACAACCCCTAAATCAAGAATTGAAAGAGTAGGGACAAGATAGTTAACATACACACCCTCTACATATGGACTATACAGTAGTATATCGTTACCAAATATTTGAACACTCTGTGGAATCTGGAAGGTTATGTTAAATGGTAGAATAATTAATATATACAGGAAAGAGGAAAGAAATATGTTTTTGCTAAAGAAATAGAAACAGAAGAGTAAAATAAGTGAAGAAAGAATTGTAATTAATCGCAGGGGATTCTCACTACAAAAGAATAAAGATAACAAAATACCAAAAAGGATTACAATACCAAGAAAAATATAATCTTTTGAAATCTTCTTCATTATTCGATTGTATCAACAATCGCTATTCTTTTATAGGAACGATAACAATATGCCTATCTCTGTCCTCTCCTCTGCTCTCTGTCTTAATATCCTTGAATTTATCCAATGTTAAATGAACAACTCTTCTGTCGGAAGGTTTCATCGGTGGAAGCTCTATCTCTTCTCCGAGGAGTCTAGCATCATCCGCTTTCTGTAGTGCCATCTGCTCAAGACTCTCATCTTTTGCTTTTCTGTAATCACCAACATCTACAAAAACTCTGAAATCTGTTCCCTCGTCCAACTGTCTCCCAATTATCACTTGTAAAATGAATTGCAAAGAGTCCATATGCCTTCCTCTGTTACCTATCAGATATCCTAGATCCTGACCCTCAAAAGATATCTTGATATATTTAACTCCCGTATCACTATCTTCTATCTGACAATCTCTCTCGCAATCTACCTCGAGAAGCTTACATAGTTTATCTACTTCCTTATTTACTAATTTAACAATATCTTTATCTTTCATAAGATAAATATAATAATTTAATTTCAAAATAGAGTGGGGCTATTCTATCTTCTCTTCTTTGCTTTATCAATCATCCTTGTAAAAAGATTCTGGACTCCTGCCTTTGTTTTGTCAAAATCTAGGATGAAATACTGTACTATTAACATAACAGACTGAACTGTCCAGTAAAGACTCAACGCGGCAGGGTAGGAGATCGCGAAGAATATTGTCATAGCAGGAAGTAGGAAGTTCATAGATTTAGTCATTTGCTTTTGCATACCCTCCATTGATGGGACATCTCCTTTTTTACTTTTTTGTGGAGTTGGAGCAGTGATCCCATTTGGATTCTGAATCGCTTGTGTAAATTTGCTGGTGAAAAACTGAGAAATACCAACGAGAGCTACAAGTATTATGTAGTAGATAGAATGTATGGATGTTAAGCCATATTGATTTGAGATTCCATATTTGGAAATTATAGCCATAGCTTCTCTTGAGATTGTTCCATCTTTAAATAATTCTATAATCTGCAATGGACTATACTTCATAAATTCTGAAATCTGGTTTAACTGCTCCCCGTCAACATTTCCATTCAATTGTCTTGCCAAATCCCAGACAAGAAACTTAGTACTAATGAATACATCACCTGTACCAAATGCCCACTCCTTTACAAATGGATATAATCCTTCAAATGTATTATTTGTGACAGCTCTTAAAACCGCAACCAAAATGGAAAGTATTATTAACTGAGGGATAAAGCTCACGAGACAACCCAAAGGGTTGTAACCAACTTTTTTGTAAAGTTTAACCTGCTCTTGAGAAAGCTTTTCTTTGTTATTTGCATACTTCTTTTGTAATTCTTCAAGCTGAGGCTTCAAAGATGACATCTTCTTTGTCATGTTTGCCTGACTTTTTGTAAAAGGAATAAGGATTAATCTTAGAATAATTGCTATCGCTATAATTGCCCAACCAAGGTTATCCCCAAATAAATGGTAGAAAGAAACCATAAGGTTTAGGATCGGGTAATAAAGTACTGTGTTCCAAATTGTTGTAAACATTTTTCCAGTTGGCTAAAGTAACTTCCGATTATATACAAATATTCATATATTTGCGAATAGGTAATTAAGGGACTGGATCTGGCCCAATCTCCTTAGTCCAAGGATTACACCTTAAAACTCTTTTTATAGCTAAAATACTCCCCTTTATAACCCCATATTTTTCTACTGCCTCATAACCATACTCTGAACAAGTAGGGATAAACTTACAGTACCTAGTATTTGGAAACAGCATTCCTAAAAGACCATGGTCTAAAGAAAACAGAGCCTGATAGATCTTTATCAAAAATAAAACTCCTCGTTTAATCATTTAATATCCCTTTCAACTGATTTTGTAATTCCTTTTTCAAAACATCTTTACTGTCACAAAATTCAAAAGCAACATACTGAAAAATATAACCACAATTATCTAACTCCATTTCCTTTATACTCTCTGCTACTGCTACTCTAAGAATTCTTGTAAATCTATGCCTTTGAACGGCACCACCAATTTTTTTACTTACCACAAACCCAAACTGTGGGGTAGAACTGTTCTCTATCTTTAACGCAATTAACATCCCATATTTACCACGAATTTTCTTACCATTTTTATATACAATTGGAAATTGGTTTACAGGTAACCTGTATTTTTTATTAAGCATATTACTATCTTATACTTTTTGTTGGCTTTTTTCTCAAGAGGCTATACTCTTCGCTTGCAGAAAGTTTTACTCTTCCTTTCGTTCTTCTTCTTTTCAAAACATCTTTTCCAGCTTTAGTACTGTTTCTTTCCATGAAGCCGAATTTTCTGATTCTTTTTAAGTTTTTTGGCTGATATGTTCTTTTCATATATTATCATCAATAGTTAATGTCGGGGTAATTATATAGTAAGCATACCTCTTTGGCAAATACACAGAGACCTGAATATACTCTAGTAATTTTAGAGCCGTTTGAGAAAAATACAAACCCTTGTCTTTGCTACATTTCTGCGAGACTTAAACAAAGATATCCACATTGTTTTGAAATTCAATATAATGGAAAAAGTCCCAATCGATCGGACACTGCCCTCAAAACTGCCTAAATATTTTAAAACCTTTTTAAATGGAGAAAGCAGACTTTGCGGAGCATGTAGAAAAATTACCAAAACCAGAGATTCTCAACTCACATGCACAAAATACCCAGATTGACCCAGATGAGCTTTGGAAAAGTGCTAAAGAAAATCTGCGCTTAATCATAGGTCCAAAAGTCTTCGGAGGTATTTTCGGTGGTTGTTATATAGAAAATATTCAAAATGGCTTGGTACAAATATCATGCGATGCATCATACAAACGAGAAAAGATTCTAAGAGATTACAAAACCACATTAAAAAAAGCTTTACTTAAATCTTCTGGAAGAAATTTCGAGATAGAGATTAATCTTCGAGAGCAGGATACATTACAAAAGGAGAAATACCTGTACCATGATCCTACTCAGAAAGAGGATATCTCTCTGGATCTTTTCTCTTCTGCAGAGAAAGAACAGAAGCAAAAAGAAAACGCTCTTAAAAATGCACAACTTAATCCCAAATATCTTTTCTCTAACTTCATAGTTGGTCCAAACAACAGACTCGCAGAGGCAATCGCGGAAGCAGTTGTCGAAGATTTGGGTAATGCATACAATCCAGTCTTTTACTACGGTGATACTGGAGTAGGAAAGACACATCTAATGCAGGCAATAGGCAACGAAGTATTGAATAGAGATGCAAGCAAGAAAGTGGTATATATCTCCATAGAGCAATTTCTTAATGAAATGGTTGAAGCCATTAGAACAAAAAGAAACGAAGATTTCAGAAACAAATACAGAGCTGTGGACTTGCTAATGATTGATGATGTTCAGTTTGTAGAGACATATCCAAGAACTCAAGAAGAACTTTTCCATACCTTTAATACCCTTTACCAAGCAAACAAACAGATTATACTTGCCTCAGACAGACCCCCAAAAGAAATCAAGAACATTACGGACAGACTCAGGTCTCGTTTTCAAGGAGGAATGGTTGCAGATATCCAAGCTCCAGATTATGAAACAAGAATGGCAATACTTAAACAGTACCTTCTTGAAAAGAATAGTTCTGTAGAAGTTCCCGAAGAATTTATGCAGATGATTGCCAAAAACATTGACAAAAATGTCCGTGAGTTGGAGGGTTCTCTAACAAAGGTTCTCTCGTTAATTAAACTAGGAATGAATCCAACAGAAGAGGATATTGCAAAGCTTCTACAAATTGACTTAGAAAGCAAAAGAAAAAAAATTACTCCCATGAAAGTCATAAAAGCTGTTTCAGATGTATTTGATGTTAAAATCTCTGAGATTAAAGGGGACAGAAGAACGGCATATATCGCTCAGTGCAGACAGATCGTGATGTACATACTTCGAAACGAACTTTCTATGCCACTCGAAAGAGTAGCAAAAGAAGTAAACCGCAATGACCATACCACAGTACTACACGCATGTGAGAAGATAGACTTGCTCAAAAAGAAAGACCCAAAGTTCAACGAGAGATTAAATGAATGCTACAAAATCATAAGAGATTAGTGTGGACAAATCGGTGGATAACTATCTGTATTCTCCGGATAACTAACCCTCTTTTCCACAGTTAAGAAATCCTTTCTACATAATAATCTCTTTTTCTACCGACATTTCTTAAGGGTATAGATAACCACACAGTTGTTGAGTTTGTTAAAATTATCCCCTAAATTAATCCACACCAGAAAACACACCTAAAACAAATAATCTTTACTCCTTAAAGCATATCTTTGAATTCAAATATCCACATACCAAATACACACTGAAAGATTGTTTTGCAAAAGCATTTGGAGCAGTTATCTACATATCCATACTCTCTACTAATACAGCTACTAAATATATTAATAAATAAAATATAGAACAGGGTTACAACGCTACAAGAAAATTCTCCTTAAGAGAAAAAAATGATACAATATACAGAAGCAAAACTGTCCCATACTTAATCTTTTTACATATATAAATATGCAGTTTTCTTGTAACCAAGATACGTTTTCTAAATATATAAACATAGTAAGTAGAATAGTAAACAATAAACCCGGTTTACCAATTCTTAACAATGTTGCTTTTGAAACAGTCAAAGGCAAGTTACTAATGAAGACTACAGATTTAGAACTAAGTGTTAGCACATGGATAGGCTCAGATGTTAAATCTGAAGGGAAGATAACTGTGCCTGCGAAACAATTGGCTGAATTTGTAAATTCAATATCTGAAGAAAAGATTGACTTCGAAGTAGAGAAACAAAGCTTTAATATTTCAACAACTAACAACTCTGCAAATTTCAATACAATGCCTTTTGACGATTTTCCTTCAATTCCAGAGATAAAGGATGAGAAAGATTACTTTGTAAGAATAAACAAAGGAGATTTTGCTAATGCAATAAATAGAGTGGCCTTTGCTGCAGCTACCGATGATATTAAACCTGTGCTTACAGGTATCAAAATGGAGATTGAAGGAGATAGTGTCTCCTTTGTAGCAACAGATGGGCTAAGACTTTCTAGACAGATTGTAAAAATTGAGAAATCTGGTAAACAGAAGAGCTTATTAATTCCTGTTAGAGCATTTGAGGAGATATCGCATATTGTTTCTGAACTAGACAGTGAAGATGAATGGGTTAAGGTTTATGTAATAGAAGACAGAAATCAAGTACTTTTTAAATTTTCAGATGTAGAGCTATCTTCTAGATTAATAGACGGAGAATTTCCTGAGTACAAGCAGATTATTCCAACAGGTTTTAAAACGCAGTGCGAAATTAACAGAATGGACTTTCTTAATTCACTAAAAGTTATTAATATCATTGCAAGATCTGTTTTAGGAAACAAAATGATTTTAGATATTGCAAAAGAAGGGATTTCTCTTTCCGCTACGCAATCTGATTTGGGGCAAAATCAAAGTAGATTCGACTGTAAGGTGGAAGGGGAAGAATTAAAGATTGCTTTTAGTGCCAAATTCCTTGCCGATATTCTTAATCATATTGATTCAGAAGATATTATATTTGAATGCTCAGAACCAGTTAGACCAGGAGTATTCAAAATTAAAGGAGACGAGAACTTTGTGCATCTAGTTATGCCTATGATGCTTTAGGCTTCTTGTCTTTAACCTGATACCCAATACCGTGTACTGTTCCAATTAGGCTTTTATCTTGGAGTTTCTCTCTTAACCTTTTAATATGCACATCTACAGTATTTGAACCTACATACTGTCTGTAATCCCACACATGGTCGAGTAACTCACATCTTGAAACGGTTCTGTTCTTGTTCCTAACCAAATATTCAAAAAGTTCGAACTCCTTCTTTCTCAAATTAATTTCCTTTTCATCTTTCAAAACAGATTTTCCCTTTGTATCAAGAACATAACTACCAATATATATACTTTCATCAAGATAGCTCTTCGGTCTTCGAATAAGAGACTGAATTCTAGCTAATACCTCTTGCATAGGGAAAGGGTAGGTTAGCACATCATCACCACCTTTGTTTAGAAATTCAACCTTTTCAACCCAGCTACCTTTGTTACACACACCAAGAATTTTAGTATTTGGACTATATTTTCTTATATATGCCAATATTTCATAAGAGATTCCTTTTTCCAGATTAATATTTAGTATTACAAAGTCAAAGATATTTCCTTTAACGAGGTTCTTATTTATGAAGGAAGAAGAATCTATTGATGTATTATATCCATAGGAATCCAGAGTTTTTTGAAGAAGATGGGCAAGAGTATTGGAATTCTCTATAATTAATATATTCATAATGAAAGTTATTTAATTTAAGTGACTCTCATAATATTTACTAAGAAGTAATTATTTTAGTCCTAGAGAATAACAACGATGAAATATGTTTTTAGTTTAGTAAGTGTAATTATCGTATCTGTTGGTTTTTTGTTTTTTCTTTTTAATAATCCCTACTTTGTCCCTACCAATGGAGTGGGAGAGATCGAGTGGTTAAACATCTTTGTATTACTATTTCTTCTTGTCATAGCTGTCTTCTGCGCTATCTCTTTGGCAGTTTTCGGCACAATGACATTACTAAGGAAGGATTTAAAAAGAAGGAGGAGAATATTTATAGCTTCAAAAGTAGCTCTGTTTTTCAGTCTAGGGCTACTTCTTGTTTTTCTTTTGAATTTCTTTCATGTACTAGATTGGATTTGGGGGGTATCTATACTTCTAGTTGTGTTAGTAGCCTCCTTTGTTATATGATTTCTGTATGGTAAAGAAAGAAAATAACAAATTTCAAGATGAATTAGAACAACTTTCACAGATAATCTCCGGGGAAGTAGGGCTAAGGAAAAGAGAGGAAAGTATCAAAAAAGCAAAAGAGGAAGCAGTAGAAAACCAGAAAAACATTAGAAGAAAGAATATAGTAAAAGGGAAAACCAAGTTAGAGCAAGATCCTATCTTTGAAGATGAAAAACCAGTTGTTCAGAATATTAAGCTTTTTGAATGGGAAGCACCAGATAGGTATGAATTCAAATTTAGCAGCAAGCCTTTCTTAATAATTGTAATACTTTCACTTTTTTTCATACTTCTTTTAGCTATCTTACGAAAATACTTCCTAATGGGTTCTATAATAGCACTTCTTTTTGTAATATATGTTTTGGGAACTACCAAGCCACAGATAGTGAAGCACAAGATAACAGCAAGGGGTTTTGATACAGGTGGGAAGCTTTACGAGTGGTATCTTTTAAAAAATTTCTACTTTACTAAGAAAGGTGATCAGTTGATGTTATTGGTTGAAACTAGTCTGAGATTTCCTGCTATGTTAATATTTTTGGTAGACGAAAAAGACAAGGAAGCTATCTTTGTTTTATTACAAGATAAACTTTTATACAAAGATATTAGAAAACAGGGTAGTTTAGAGAAAATAAATTACGGGGAGTATATCCCATTAGAAAAGATTTAGGAGGGATGCCTGAGTGGTCGAAAGGGGAGCTCTCGAAAAGCTCTGTCTCGCTTGCGGGACCGGGGGTTCGAATCCCTCTCCCTCCGTTGGTTAGTTATCCATAGAGATGATTAATATGTGGACAAGTGCCCGAGAGGGCATTTTTTTGTTTCTGTATCAGTATTTTTAGAGATATGGAATACTATATAAAATGATTATCGGACTATGGGGGCGGGTGTTATGCGGATATTTATGTTATACTTGTTTTATATAATTTGATATTTATGTATATATGGAAGCCTTTCTTGGAATATTAACTCTTGGTTTCGCTTGGTTTTGGATTTTAGTAATACTTCTCTATCTTTGTAGTATAGCTTTCTCAATTTGGATGCTAATTGACTGTATCAGGAGGGAAGAAAGTAACTTCAAGGACAAGACTCTTTGGACCGTACTTTTGGCAGTTGGTCTTTTTCTTGGATATAGCTTAATAATATCTGTTGTATATTACTTTGTTGTAAAAAGAGAATTAGATAAATAGATATTCTTTGTTTACTTTAGTATCATACATTTATGAATGCCCCAAATTCAGGTTTAAATTTTCTTCCAAAAGAAGAAGAACAAGTTAAAAAAGGCTTCTCTGTGCTAGACTTTCTCGTTATCTTATGTGCTTTGTTTGTTATTGCATTCCTAGGATATCTAATAATTAACCCCCAAAAAGAGGGCGCCGAGAATAGAAATGTTGTAAGAAATGCAGATGTGTCATTAATTCTCTCTGCTGTTGCGTCATATACAAAAAAGACTGGAGAAATCCCTGATGTTATTCCCATTGGGGAGGAATGTGTAAAGTTAGGAAATGAAATATGCAAGATGGGGCCTTATGATTGTGTAGGTATGGTAGATCTTTCTGTTTTGAATAGTAAAGATGAAGGAGAGGAAATTGTAGCTTCTATACCTTCCGATCCTACAAACAAATCTACAAATGGGACGGGATATTATATTACCCAGGACGGTAGCGGTACTGTTACAGTGTGCGCTCCTTATGCAGAGAGGGGAGAGCTGATATCTTTTGAAAAATATCTGTATTAATAATATATTATATTATGAAGCCAAAGAGATTAAAGGAAGAACATATTGATATGCAGTTTCTTGCCCTCTTGATTGCTGTCCTTGCTTTTCTTATCTTCGCACTTTTCATTGGGGATATTATTTGGATTAAGGATTTCCAGTATTTCATCTCCTTTCTCTCAGGTATTATGGCTCTGTTTATAGGGACACTTGCTCTTCTAAGATACTACACAAAGAAGACTAATCTAAACTTTCTGTTTCTTGGAGGTGGTTTTGTAGGTGTTGGACTTATTGAAATTTTACAAATTATGCTAGAGGTAGAGGATTTCCAGAAACTTTTTACATTTACAGAGAGTGGTAGCTATCCTCTCTCTAGTGCTTTAGCGAAAGCTTTTCTAGCCACTCTTTTCTTGATTAGTTGGTTTGTTATCAGAAAAAGAAAGGGTAGGGGAAGAAAAAGGGAACTTCAGTTAATGGGTGTTGTTTGTCTTACATTTATTCTTTTTGTCGCGACATTCATAATTTTGCTTCTCCGCGGAGTAGAGGTAGATAGCTTTACTGTTGTACTCATAGGGCTTTTCTCTCTTCTTCTTTACATTCTTTCTTTGTTGGGATATTTGTTTAATAAAGGGTGGTTGTATGACGATTTTCATTATTGGATAATTTTTACTTTATCCTTTCTTATTTTATCTCAAATATTCTATCTTCCATTTTTAAATATCGAATATATCCACATGATAAATCTCTCCACATGGGCGCATTTCATAGCCTATGTTGGTATGTTAGTTGGTTTCCTTAATAGCATATACATGATGTACCAGAAGGAGAAAGAGATACAGCAAGAGTTAGAGGAGAAAAATCTTCTTTTAGACGAAACAAAAGCAAAGGTCGAAGAAGCATATCTTACTCTTCGCAAAGAGAAATGGGAGTTAGTGAACAAGAAAGGAGGGCTCGGAAGTATCCTTAAGGAAATTTCCAAGAAATAGTATGGAGATATTTTCACCAAAATTAAAAAAATACCAAAGGAAGTTTGGTTATTCTTATGCTTTGGGAACATATCCAACTATAGATTTACTGAAATATAAAAGTGGGAGTGTACTGAAAGTGCTTTTGAATTCGCATCACGATGGTAGTGAGGGTGTGCAAGAGGTTCAGAGGCTCTGTAGAGAGTTGGGGATTAAAATAGAGGAACAAGACAGGGCAATAGAGAGGATTGCTTTTAAGGAGAATACATACACTGTAGGGGTGTTTAAAAAGTATGTGTGTGAATTAGAAAAGGGAAAGAATCATTTGGTTTTGGTAGAACCAAGGAATATGGGAAACCTGGGGACAATAATTCGTACAATGTTAGGGTTTAATGTAAGGGATTTGGCTATTATTAGGCCTGCTGCTGATATTTTTAATCCAAAGGTTGTAAGGTCAACAATGGGGGCAATATTCCAGATTAATTTTAAATATTACGATACTTTAGAATCATATATTAAAGAGTTTGGTAATCATCATATATATACCTTTATGCTCAATGGAGCAAAGGATATTAGAGAGGTAGAGTTTGAAGAGCCTTTTAGTATGATTCAGGGTAATGAGAGTAGGGGCTTACCAGAGAGTGTTAAGAATTTAGGTGAGAGTGTGTATATCCCTCAATCCAAGGATATAGATTCACTAAATCTTTCTGTTGCTACAGCTATTGGTCTATGGGAAAGTAGTAAAAAATGATATAATGAGAGCAGGAATAATACATTCCTATGCTCTTTTTCAATATGGGGACGTAAGGCTTTCGACAGGAGTTTGCGTCTAGTGGTCACAAACTGAGGGTTGTCTCATAAATCAACACACAAGGATAAGTGTAAAAAATAATCTTGTCGCCTTTGCAGATGGTTTTACAGCAAGACTAAGAGCTGCTTTTGCAACTCCAGTTTATGCGTTTAACTTTGCATAAGGTTTAGCTATTAGTTTAGCTAATGTCTTTTATTTCTACTCCTGATTAGGAATCTAAGACAGTCGTTATCAGGATATGTCAGTACTGCTTTGTCGGTAGAGTAGTATATGATGAATATAATTACTGAGTAGTTAAATCTTTTCGTTAATCCTTTTAGATTTGACTAACTATACAGGGTTAACTATGTTTGTACATGATACTAGACAATACTTATGGACGTGGGTTCAATTCCCACCGTCTCCACCA